>PFKD01000442.1 GCA_002784125.1 Flexibacter sp. CG_4_10_14_3_um_filter_32_15 | reverse complement strand
AGTAGGGACAATGCATGCATTGTCCCTACATAAATACCGTTTTTGAAAAATAAAATTCAGTTATTTTTTAAAATTGCGAAAGTCCTATATGTATTAGTTTTTTGGTAGAATACATAATCGTACAAAATTAATGCATCTTATTTTTTAATGTAATAATTTGATAATCAATGTTTTATGTAATTATCAATTATCCATTTTAAATTAGCTTCGCTGCTTTGGCAGGTGTCCATTTACTTACATTGAATAAATAAATCTATCAATTTCAAAATTAAATAAAACCCTTTGTATTTCAAATTTATTCATAAAAAGAATTATAAAATTTTATTTTTGCCTATTCTATTTTTGTATCTTTGGCTTACAAACAATCTAGCTCTGTTTTAGTAATAGATTGTAACATTATTTTCAATTTTTTTTATCAAAATTATTTCAAAAAAATGACTTTTCCAGAAGAATTAAAATACACCAAAGAACACGAATGGATTCGTTTAGAAGGTGATATTGCAACTGTCGGAATTACAGAATTTGCTCAATCTGAACTTGGCGACATCGTTTATGTGGACATCACAACCGAAGGCGACGAAGTAGAAGCAGGCGAAGTTTTTGGCTCTGTTGAAGCTGTAAAAACCGTTTCTGATTTGTATATGCCTGTTAAGGGAACAGTAATCGAGGTCAATGCAGACTTAGAAGACGCTCCAGAAACTGTCAATTCAGACCCTTACACAAGTGGTTGGATGATAAAAATTCAAGTCAATAATGTAGATGATGCAGCTACGCTTATGTCGGCTGCTGATTATGCAACTTTGGTTAGCTAATTGGTTTATAGTTTCTAGTTCAAGCATTGAGTATCGATGCTTGAACTAGAAAATTAAATTATTTTTTTTGAGTTTTAGCTAAATATTTTCTTCCGTTAATTATAAGTTCTATATCTTCAATTTTCTTTTTGTCTTTTCTGCTAAGTTTATCCGAAATATCTAGTTTTTGAATGGTTGTAGTAGGATTTAATTCAAAAGATTCTTTATCATCGTTTAAGAAAGCTTCAACAGGCATATTAAAATCTGAATTTTTGTCTTCTGTATTTTTCCCCTCATTTATTTTCCAATAATACGACAAAAACATTTTTCCATCTTCTTCCAAAATCTCATATTCCAAAACAGGAATTTCTTTATTGGTTAGATAATAATTAAAAATTGGAGTTAAATTTCTACCTGTTTTTTTAGTAAAAAATTCGATGACTTGCTGCGTAGTTAGGTGTGAATGCTTAAAAGTCTGATAAAAATCTTTGATAGTTGCCAACCATAATTCGTCATTTCCAATTACAGAACGCAAAGAATGTAACATCCAACTTCCTTTGTAATACATATCTGCACCAAGCCAACTATTATAATTTACATCAAGAGGCGCAAGAATTACATCGTGATTAATGATTTTTGGTTTTTGGGTCAATAAATAATCAATCGCTTTTTCTTTTCCTTGAAAATATTCCACAAAAAGAGCTTCTGAATACGTCGTAAACGATTCATGAATCCAAAGTTCGGCATTATCATTTGCACTAACACTATTTCCAAAATACTCATGCCCCGATTCGTGAATGATTATAAAATCAAAACCAAAAGGATTAAGCATATAATTATTTCCATACGCTACACAAGATTGGTGTTCCATTCCCCAATAAGGCGTTTCCACGAGCGCATAACCATCTTTTTTGAATGGATATTCTCCAAAATAATACTCAAAAGCCTCCAACATTGGTTTTACTTGACTTTCAAAAAATGGTTTTGCCTGTGCTTCATTTCCCTTAATTACATAATAATCTAATTTCAAAGGATTTTTATCTTCATTTATAGGATTTGTTATTTTATTTTTATCAGAATTTTTAGAACTAAATTTATCTTCAAAATGAACATAATCGCCAATATTCAACGTCATATTATAGGAAGCAATCGGATACGAAGTTTTCCATTCATAACCTATATAATTTTTGTCTTTTGTATCTTGATTAGTAGAAATCAAATCGCCATTCGAAACACAAAACAGGTCTTTCGGCACTTCAAAATACATACGAACGCTATCTGGCTCGTCGCTCAAATGGTCTTTCAAAGGAAACCAACTACTCGCCCCCAAACCTTGACAGCTAACAGTTACCCAAGGCTTCTCATTTGCTTTTTTGTTCCACGTAAAACCACCGTCCCAAGGAGGATTAACGGCATTTTGAGGTTTTCCATGATAAAAAACACTTATGGTTTCATTCGTTTTATTTTCCTTTGAGGTGTTTAAGCTATTTCGAATTTCGGTGGGCAGTTCTACCCAAATTACTTTTCCCTCTCTAGTATTTCGCAGCGTTTGAGTTGGCTCAATAAAATGACGAGTAGAGTGTTGATTATAATACGTATTACGATAAATAATAGAGTCAATTTCAAAATTCTCAAATAAATCCAACTGCAAAACTGAATCTAAATCTATATTTTGAAACGTTATTTTATTATAACCTGAAATAAATTGATTTTCAATATCAATTTTTAGGTTTAAGTCATAATATTTCACATCATACGCTCTCTCTTTTCTCAAAGCTCCTCGCAAGGAATCTTGATGAGAAAATTGCATCTTTGCATGTTGAGCAAAAACAAAACTAGACTTACTTTGCAAAACAAATAATAATATAATTCCCATTATCAACGTCTGATTACAGACGATTGCTAAGGGAAATTTAAAAATGTATTTTGCGTTTATTTTATTTTTTTGTTTCATTGTATTTTACAGTAAAAATGTATTTGTATTTTAGTTTAGTTTACTTTACTTTACTTTTAGTTCTCTGTGCATTCTGTAAACTTGGTGTTTAAAATGTATTTGTAATTTCTCTTGCCTTTCCTCTTCATTTTCTGTGGTTAAAATGTATTTTCATCAAATAATATGGCATTAAAAATTTTAGAAAAAAGCCAAAACCGTTTGGTTGCTTTTTGGCAAATTAGCGAAACTATTTCTTTTTTTGAGAATCAATTACCAAAAGAAGATTTAATTTATATCCATAGCAAATATTCAGATAAAAGCTCAAATAAAAAATTACAAATCAAGCAAGAAGAAAAAAAACTAGAGCGTTTGGCTGTTCGTCTGTTAGTTAAAAATCTAATCGAACAAATGAATTTTGATTATACTTTTTTAGACAAAACAAAAACAGGAAAACCATTTTTGAAAGAGTCAGAAAATAATAAAAATACAAATTTAAAACTTTCCATTTCTCATGATTTTCCTTTCTGTGCAGCAATTATTGACCAAAATAATGAAGTAGGAATTGATATTCAATCACTTACTCCAAAAATTAGCCGAGTTTTTCATCGTGTAATGAATCAAAAAGAACAAGAAAAAACACAAACATTAAAAGAACAAACTCTTTTTTGGTCTTCCAAAGAAGCACTCTATAAGTATGCAGATATTGAAGGACTTTTTTTTAAAGAAGATTTGAATGTTAAGTCAATTACGGATTACGGATTACGGATTACGAATAATAATTACGAAAATGATAAAATTCAGCTTTTTGGAAGAATTAAAAATGATTTAATTTCTGATGAATGGCTGCCTTTATCTCATCATACTTTTGAAAATGACGCTAAAGAATTTGTAATTGTTTGGTTGTAAACAAAGTAGTACAGACTTCCCAGTCTGTACAAAAACACGAACAGACTAGGAAGTCTGTTTTACATGATTACTCTCTAACTTTCATTCCCAATTTTGTATAAAGTTCTGTCCCAGAAAGTTCCAAAATATCTTCCGATTGCATTTCTTCTAGCTCAATACCTTCGATAGCATAACGAACAAGTCGCAAAGTTGGAAATTTTACGGCTGCTGTCATGTGTCTTACTTGTCTGTTTTTTCCCTCTGTAAGTGTAAGCGAAATCCAAGAAGTCGGAATAGTTGCACGATAACGAACAGGTGGATTACGTGGAGGAAGTGTTGGTTCATCAATGATTTGAGCCTTTGCAGGACTTGTAAAGTAATCTTTTTTATTGACACGAATTACTACTCCTTCCTCTAATTGCTTGATTGCTTCTTTATGAATTTGTCCATCTACTTGCACATAATACGTTCTTTCGTGTGCAAAATTGGGATTTAAAAGTTTATGATTGAGTTTTTTGTCGTTGGTCAGAATTAATAATCCTTCGCTGTCGGTGTCTAGTCTTCCTAATGGATAAACATCTTTAGGAAAATCAAAAGCTAAATCGGCTAGAGTAGCTTTATCGCCTTCTTTCGAAAACTGACAAATCATTCCGTAAGGTTTGTAAATGATGAAGTAACGCATTTTGTATATTTATTTTTGAATCTTTTAAAATACAAAGGTAGATTAATCCGTATTCTAACTCAAAAGTAATTTCAAATCTAATTCAAAACCTTTCAAAACAGGTTCTCCAGAAATAAATTTATCAAATCCTTTTACAATTTCTGTTGGTTGATTCATTTTATAAATATGGACTTCTTGATTTTTTGGGTTTATAAGCCAAGCCAACGGAACGCCATTTGTTACCCAAATATCCATTTTTTCTTGTAACTCTTTCATTGAATCTGACTTTGAGCGTAATTCGATTACAAAATCTGGACATACTTTTCCAAATTTTTCTAGTTCCTCTTCTGATAATTTATTCAGTTTTTCATTAGAAATAAAAGCAACATTGGCAGCACGAACAGAACCATCAGGCAAGGTAACACCTCCATTTGAGTCAAGAATTTTCCCTAGTTTTGCTGTTTTATTCCACAAAAAAACTTCTGCAAACAATATTCCATTCAGAAAACTTGAGTTCATTCCAGTTGGTGACATAAGTATAATATTTCCGTATTTATCTTTTTCTAAACGTAATTCAGGATTAGCAGCACAAAGAGTAAAAAATTCTTCATTACTAAATCGTAATTTATCGGTAAGTTTGATATTGAATTTCATGATTTTTGATTTCTATAAATTCTGTATAATCTATCGTAACAAATTGATTTAATTACAAAATAACACTTTTTCAATAAAAAATCTATTCCAATTAAAAAATCAATCTCTTCTGAATTTCCCAAATTCTCCAAAACAAAAACAAATAAAATAGTATTAAGAGGTTATAAAAGTTATTGCAAAACATAAATACCTCAAAATGAATAGCTTATGAAGCTGGTTAGTATATAAAAAACTAAATTTCCAAATCTGCCTTTGGTTTGTTAAATTTGTAAGAACTCAAAATATAAAATACTTGTAGAATAGGCTTTAGCCTGTTTTGTATTTGATATTCAAAATCACGAAAAAAATAAACACACATATAAAATCCATAAAAAAATTAAGCCACCTAAAGTTATGCAAACAAAAGAAACGCTAAAAGAAAACTCTACTCCAAAAAACACGAATCAAAATACAAGTTTTGAGCCTCAAGAAGTCTTAAAATATTATAGAATTGGTTGGGAAAGTCGAAATGCCAGTTTATTAGGACGAAAGGAAGTTTTTGCAGGAAAAGCCAAATTCGGAATTTTTGGAGATGGAAAAGAAGTTCCACAAATTGCCATGGCAAAAGCGTTTCGAAAGGGTGATTTTCGTTCGGGGTATTACCGAGACCAAACCTTTATGTTGGCATTAGAAGAAATTACTTTAGAGCAATATTTTGCACAACTTTATGCTCATACAGATTTAGAAGTCGAACCTGCTTCAGCAGGAAGACAAATGAATGGACACTTTGCAACTCGTTCATTAGATGAAAATGGAAATTGGAAAGACTTAACAGAACAATACAATTCAAGTGCAGATATTTCTCCAACAGCAGGACAAATGCCTCGTTTGGTTGGTTTGGCTCTAGCTTCAAAAACATATAGACAAAACGCTGAAATTTTATCAGAATATACTCATTTTTCAAAAAATGGAAATGAAATTGCTTTCGGAACGATTGGCGATGCTTCTACTTCGGAAGGGCTTTTTTGGGAGGCAATTAATGCCATGGGCGTTTTGCAAGTTCCTGTAATTATGTCGGTTTGGGATGATGGATATGGAATTTCTGTTCCTAAAAAATACCAAACTACAAAAGAAAGCATTTCGGAGGCATTAGCAGGTTTTCAAAGAGATGAAAATAACAAAGGCTACGAAATCATTAAAGTAAAGGCGTGGGATTATCCAGAATTGTGTAGAGTATATGCAAAAGCAGCGAATCTTTGCCGTACCGAACACCAGCCTGTTTTGATTCATGTAGAAGAAGTTACGCAGCCACAAGGGCATTCTACTTCGGGTTCGCATACTCGTTATAAGCCAAAAGAGCGTTTAGAATTTGAAAAAGAATTTGATTGTTTGGTGCAGATGCGTCAGTGGATTATTTCAGAAGGAATTGCAACAGAAGAAGAATTAGACGCAATAGAAAAAACATCATTTGCTAGAGCTAGAGATGCAAGAAATCATGCTTGGAAAATCTTTAATGATGACATGAAAGCAGACCAAGATGAAGCCCTAAATTTAATCGAAAGAGCAAACCATCAGTCTTCAAATAACGCTGTCAAAAATGAATTAGTAGATATTCATGTGGCCTTAAAAAATACACTCAATGCAATGCGTTTGGATACAATAAAAGCCGTAAAAGCTGCTTTGAGAGTATTAAAAAATGACTTAGAAAACCCTGTTCGTGTAGATTTAAAACTATTTTTGGAGCGTACAAAAGTAGAAAATCAAGACCGTTATAATTCTCATTTGTATTCTGAAACAGAACTTTCAGCGTTAAAAGTAGAAGAAATAAAACCAATTTATTCAGAAAATAGCCCAGTAGTTGATGGAAGAGAAGTTTTACAATCTTGTTTTATAGAAGCATTCAAAAATAACCCTTTAGTAGTAGCTTTTGGAGAAGATGTCGGAAAAATTGGTGATGTAAATCAAGCCTTTGCAGGTCTTCAAAAACAATTTGGAGAAAGCCGAATTACCGATACTGGAATTCGTGAAGCAACAATCATGGGGCAAGGAATTGGAATGGCAATGCGTGGATTACGTCCGATTGCAGAAATTCAGTATTTAGATTATTTATTATACGGCTTACAAATTCTGTCTGATGATTTGGCTGGTTTGCGTTATCGTACAAAGGCAGGACAAAAAGCACCAATGATTATCCGTACTCGTGGACACCGTTTGGAGGGGATTTGGCACGCAGGTTCGCCTATCGGAACTATTTTGGGTGCATTGCGTGGAATTTGTGTTTTAGTTCCTCGTAATATGACACAGGCAGCAGGTTTTTACAACACCATGCTCAAATCTGACGACCCAGCACTTATTATTGAATGCTTGAATGGCTATCGTTTGAAGGAAAAAACGCCTGACAATGTGGGTGAGTTTACTGTTCCATTAGGAGTTCCAGAGATTTTGAAAGAAGGCAGCGATGTTACGGTGGTTACGTATGGTTCTATGTGTAGAATTGTGATGGAGTCTGCCGAACAGTTGAAAAGAATAGGTGTAAATATTGAAGTTATTGATGTTCAGACTTTATTACCTTTTGACCGTCATCATGTTATTTTGGAATCTATCAAAAAGACAAATCGTGTTATTTTTGCAGATGAAGATGTATCAGGTGGAGGAACGGCTTATATGATGCAAAAAGTTTTGGACGAGCAAAATGCGTATCAATTCTTAGACTCAAAACCTGTTTGTGTGTCAGCTCACGACCACCGTCCTGCGTATGCAACCGATGGAGATTATTTTTCTAAGCCTAATCCAGAAGATATTACAGAAGCTGCTTATAATTTAATGCATGAATTTAATCCAGAGCAGTTTCCTGAATTGTATTAAGATTCTTTTTTAGATTGATTTTTGTGTAATTTTATAAAAATAAGTAGTCTATTCTAGTTTGTATCTAGTTTATGGGCTACTTATTTTTTCAAAAATTGAAATGCAAAACTTTAATTACTTAATTTTGGTTTAAGTTTTATATAAATAGAAATTTTGTCTTATTAAAGAAGTTATTATGAATTCTACAAAGCTAAATATATCAAATAATCTAATTTCTACCATTGATAACATTAGTATTTCGTTTATTGAAGATACTATTAAAAAATATGTAAACGATTTTCAAACTACTTTAATTTTTATATTGGCAATTCCTTTTTTATATATTTCTTTGTTTTTTATTTCTTTGATTGCATCTTACAATTTTATCAAGAGATATAAAAAGTATATGAACTTTGAAGATGCTCATGATTATAAAGAGTTGAGATTATTGTATGATTTTACGACTGAAAATAGAGAGAAAATAGCAAAAATGCTCAATGATATTAAAAAGGAAAATAAAATGTGGTATTATTTGCTTTATCCCTTGAAATCAATTTTCTTTCGTGTAAATAAATATGAAATTAAGGCGATGAAACGCTTTAAGTCATTAGATAGTCCGACTAAAGAAGGGGCTTTATTTAGATCTATTTCAGAGGAAGAGTTATGGAAAAGAAGAAATAAAATGTACGAGTACAAACTTTAAATTTATAAATTATGTTTGATGCCGTTTATAAATTTAATTATCAAGGTTATACCAAAACTCCAACACAACCTTATACAAAACTTCATAAATTTTCTTTCAAATGTAGGTTTAATCACAAGTACATTATACGAGTAGAGAAATATGAACACCAAGTTTTTGTAATTAAATTTTATCTAAAAAATCACGAACAATCAGAAAAAAAATATCAACTTTTAAGTGGATTAAATGATGCTTCTCGTGTAATAGCGACAAGTATTGCAGCTATGATTTGGCTTTATAAAAAAGATAATTTATCTTCTTTTGGCTTCATAGGTGCAAATTCGGAAGGAGAAGAAATAGGAAGTACAAAAAGATTTAAACTATACGTTAAATTAATGGAGAGTTTTTTCTCGTCCGTACTCTTTAACCACAAAGAATATGAAGAAAATAGTGCTTATTTGTTATTGAACAAAGAAAAATCAAAAGAATACGATGACTTAGAACAAATCATAAAAGAACTCTTCATAAAATACTATGATATGTCTTTATAAACCCCTTATTCCCCAAACGAACAAAATTAAAAAAATGCTCTACGATAAAGCCAACGACCACCAAGACAAAGAAGAATTTATGGAACTTTCCCTCACTCATGCACATACACACATCGGCATGTTTTTGGGTTGGATAGTTCAAAACGACCTTGCTAGTGAAGATTTTGAAGATGAAGCTGGACTTCAAATGAGAAATTTTTTAGAACGCTCTGTTTCCTGTGGTATTTTTAGTGAACTTTGGGACGGTGTTATTTCTGATGAAATGCTAAATAAAGAAGCTATAAAATTTGCAGATGCGTATTATGCAAGTGGAAAATATATCGAAGATTATAGAAAAGTTTTTCCAAAATATGATTCTATGTATTTGGTAGAAGACAACTGGGAAAACTACGAAAAAGTAGCTAAAGTATTAGACATGCGTTTTTTGGAGTGGAAAAATATGTAATTTTATAGTAGATACTTTGTAAAGTGTCTTAAATCCTGTCTTGTTTATTCCTCGTTTTTATTTACCTTTGTGTGTTTAATGCTTTTTTGTGGTAAAAGTGATAAAAAAAACCACTTGCCGTTTTTGATGTCGCCGTTGTTGGTGTCCTCATCAATGACTATAAATAGAAATTCCATTTTTATAGAAAAAATACAACCGACTTTCATATATGTTAGATAATTTAACAGCCCGATTAGACAAAGCCATGAAATCGCTGAAAGGCGAAGGAAAAATTACAGAAGTAAACGTAGCAACGACTATCAAAGAAATTCGTCGTGCTTTAGTTGATGCCGATGTTGATTATAAAGTAGCCAAAACGGTTACAGATGAAATTAAAGAAGAAGCGTATGGACGTGATGTTCTTATTGCCGTAAAACCAGGGGAACTTTTCACTAAGATTGTCTATGATAAATTGACAGATTTGATGGGTGGAGAGCGTAAAGAAATGAATCTTTCTGGCAATCCTTCTATTATTTTGGTGGCAGGTCTGAATGGTGCTGGTAAAACTACCTTTACGGCAAAACTTGCAAATCATCTCAAAAAACAAGGTCGTCAAGTTCTTTTAGCAGCCTGTGATATTTATCGTCCTGCTGCGATTGACCAGTTGAAAACATTAGCTGCACAAATCGATGTAGAAGTATATGCAGAGCCTGATAGCAAAAACCCTGTTGAAATAGCTCAAAATGCTATCAAACATGGTAAAAGTGTAGGAAAGAAAATCATTATCGTCGATACGGCTGGTCGTTTGGCGATTGATGAAGCCCTAATGGCAGAGATTTCAGAAATGAAAAAGGTTCTGAATCCTACTGAAACTTTGTTTGTTGTTGATGCAATGACAGGTCAAGATGCTGTTACGACTGCAAAAATATTCAACGACCGTATCAATTATGATGGTGTTGTTCTTACAAAACTAGACGGTGATTCTCGTGGTGGTGCTGCCCTTTCAATTCGTAGAGTAGTTGATAAACCAATTAAGTTTATTGGTACAAGTGAAAAAATGGACGGAATAGATGCTTTCTATCCTGACCGTATGGCACAGCGTATTTTGGGAATGGGTGATGTTCTTTCACTTGTCGATCGTATGCAACAGGCGTATGATGAGGACGAAGCAAGAAGAATCAACAAGAAAATCCGTAAAAACCAATTTGATTTCAACGATTTTATTTCTCAAATCGAACAAATCAAGAAAATGGGTAATATCAAAGATTTGGTAGGAATGTTACCAGGAATTGGCTCAAAACTTAAAGATTTCGAAATTGATGATGATGCCTTCCGTCCTATCGAAGCCATCATTAATTCAATGACTGACCACGAAAAAGCAAATCCAGATGTACTAGACGGAAGTCGTCGTCGTCGTTTGGCTGCTGGTAGTGGACGTACTATTCAAGAAGTAAACAACCTTATCAAACAGTTTGGCGAAATGCGTAAAATGATGCGTAAAATGAATCAATTCCAAGGTGCAGGTGGAGGTAAAAAATTAGCCAAAATGATGAAAGGCAAAAGATAAAATAATTATTAATGTTAAGTAATTAACGATTAATTAAATACTTAAAAAGCGTTTTAGATTTATTCTAAGACGCTTTTTTTATTATCAGACATTAATATTAAAATTCAATTTTGCATTTCAATGACAAATTCCGTATTTTTTCATATTGAATTAATCTTTAGCATTTTTTTAAACTAAAAAACACTCCTTTTCCTATGAAATCACACGAAATTGATTATAAAATTATCGGAAACGATATTCAAATTGTAGAAGTGGACTTAGACCCTAACGAAACCGTTATTGCAGAAGCCGGAGCGATGCTGTATATGGAAGAAAACATACATTTTGAAACCAAAATGGGCGACGGTTCAGAGCCCAAGCAAGGTATTTTTGGAAAACTCATGTCAGCAGGTGCAAGAATGATAACTGGCGAATCGCTTTTTATGACCCACTTTACACAGCGAGGAAGTGGAAAAGGAAAAGTTGCTTTTGCTGCACCTTATCCTGGAACGGTTACGCCTGTTCAGCTTGCTTCTTGTAATAATAATACCTTGATTGTTCAGAAAGATAGTTTTTTATGTGCTGCTTTGGGTGCAAAAATATCTGTTCATTTAAACAAACGTTTTGGCTCTGGCTTTTTTGGTGGCGAAGGATTTATTATGCAAAAGTTACAAGGCGATGGAATGGTATTTTTTCACGCTGGAGGAACGGTTATTGAAAAAGAATTAAAGGGAGGAACGCTAAAAGTAGACACAGGTTGTATTGTTGCTTTCGAAGAAGGAATTACGATGGATATTCAAAAAGCAGGCGATTTAAAATCAATGTTTTTTGGTGGCGAAGGCTTATTTTTGGCTACACTAAGTGGAACGGGAAAAGTTTGGTTACAATCAATGCCACTTTCAAAACTCGTTCAAGCACTTTCTCCGATGAGCAAAGCTGCCTCAAAAGCAACTTCTTTAGGTGGAATTTTGGGAGGAGATTAATTCTAGCAAAATGTAGCTTACGCTTTAGCGTGAGCAGCATTTCGTGCAAAATTTTGACACTAAAAAGCCTTTACTTCATAAAAAAGTAAAGGCTTTTGTTATTTACAACAGTTAAAAACTGTTGGCTACTTATGATTTTTCTAAAACCAATACAATTTTATTAAAATCGGCTGCTGCGTTGATTACTTTTCTATAATCTTCAAAATTCTCTAAAGGAAGATAAATCTCATAGTAATATTCAAAAACATCAACAGTAATGGTATTTCCTTCTTGCTTGTAATTGGAAATAAAACCACAATTTTTCTTATTGTCCTTCTCAAAAACAACATTCAGTTTCAAATCCTCTAAATTTTTGACTTGATAACCTTTTGGAACTTCAAAAATTAATGTTCTTTTATAGATTCTGTTGTGTCCATTTTCTACGGCTAGTTTTCGTTTTTTTTCTTGGTAAAGTTCAGATTGTGGCCCTATACATTTTCCGATTGTGAAAAGATATTTATTTCCAGCTTTTTCTATCCAAGATTTAGATTCAAAATTAGTTTTGATAGCAAACTCATTTTCTAAAAGGTCAGTATTCATGGCTTCATTTTCCAACTCAATATCATTAAATTCAGCATCTTCTGAAAGTCCTTTCAATACATTTTCTATCATTTCAGTACGCTTTTCCTTAGACAAATAAGGAATAATTGGCTGAATACCAACAGCAGAAAGTCCACCAAAAGCATATTTTAAGTTCGCTTCTACGGCATCCATATCTTCATTAAATTTCATTTTTAGATGAATAGTACTAAAATTTTGGTCGCCTTCTAAAGGTTCTATTTTTCTGACCGTTCCCATTCCAAACGTGTTATCTCCTACTTTCATTCTACGAATAAAAAGTCCATTGGTAGCCGTCCACGTATCAGGCACAATTCCATAACGATACAAAGGCACAGCAGGAGAAAGGTATTTTTTTGTGTTTGGAAAATAAATCAAAAACTCACGCATATTTCCCCAATAATCAAAATCTGCATCAAATTTTACTTCACTTCTATCACTTGTCAGGATAAGTTCGTAATCTACCTCTGCCAATTCGAAGATCATCGTAAAAAGGCGAACTAATCCACGCTCATTCGCAATTTTTGTTTCTTCAATTTCTTCTATACTTGAAAAGTTAGCAGCAGGAGATTCTGTTCCCCGAATCTTAGTTTTTAAATAATTTTCAATTTTACGAATACGAGTTTGTTCGTCATCTTTGCCTTTTATTTCTATTTCTTTGTATATTTTTTTGATTGCTTTTTCCTCTTTTTTATCTCTTGCTTGACAATAAATAGCATAAATTTGTTTTGCTGCATCTGCCCATGTATAAAAACGCTGACGAGAATTAGCACCCAAATTATATGCTAGTTTGTAATCTGCTCGCATTTTGTTTGGGTCTGCATACGCAAAAGGCTCATCAAATAGAGGTGGTATACTATCAAGTTCTATACGCTGGATTCGTTTTTCACTTACGCTATCCTCAGTAAGCTCTGCGTCAGGCAAACCATTATAGCTCTTCACTTCAAAATCTAAAAAAGAAGGACTGATAAGCTCAAAAGAAACATTCCTAGTAGGCGTTCCTGTTTGCATGTACTCTCTTCCTTCTTGATTTCCACCAAAAACAGGTTCTTTGGTAGTATAAAAATATTCAATTTCACTTCCTTTTTCTATTCCTTCGATAGCAAACATTTTATAACCACGTCCAGATTCTTCATCTTTTATTTCCTTCAAATTATCTTGACCAGAAATGACTACTTTTCCATCTGGAGAAATAGAACGGACTTTCAGTTTTTCTAATGTACCTTCTCCCAAAGGAATATAAATGGCGTTATAACGCTCAACAGCATCTGTAGTGCCTAGCCAACGAATAATATGATGTGTTTTGTAAAGAACTACGTTTTCTTCTTCAGCTAAATAAAAATATTCTATCATACTTTTATCTAAAAAAACTACTGAAACTTCGTCTTCTAAATAGGAAGGGATTTCATTTCTCTTTCTGTCTTCTTCCCAGTTATAATCTGCATATTGATGTTTGTCATTGTCTGCCCAAACAGATGAAACAGAAAAAAAAGAAACAAAAAAAAAGGCTATAAGAGCTATATTTAATTGAATTGAATTCATGGAAATAATAATGACTTTTTAAATTTAATTAGATTTTAAAAAAAATAAAATAAACCTATAAGGTTTTCAAAACCTTATAGGTTTGTATGTATGTAGTTTGTATGCAAGAATTAAATATCAAAATATCTAAAGAACATATCCAAACGTTCTTTTTGAATATCTGCATCAGGATTTTCTTGAAACTTGGCAATGACACGATACTCAAAACGCTCTAAAGTTGCTAAAATAGGTGTCAGTTCGGTTTTATCTAATTTTAAAGTAAGTTTGATAAGATTGGTATCATACGGATCTGTATCTACATAACTACTCAAAATTTTGGTGTTATTTTCTTCTATCAAACGACTGATATGTGACAAAGAATAATCTCTATAGTTCATCGACATGACAATAATTGCTCCTGCACTTTGATTGGCAAAAGTACGAGCAAAAGCTGCCAACGTATCTCTAACCGTAATAACTCCTACAAAAAGATTAGTAGTATCTACGACAGCGATAATACGCAAATTATGGTCAGTAGCAAGGCGCATAACATCATAAAAATGCTGGTCTTCGCCTACAAAGACATCTTCATAAAATGGCTCAATAGCAGCAATAGTTGCATCTGGATTATTTATTTCATAGAGCATATCTTCCGTAATAATGCCTTTATAAGCATTATCATCAACAATGGGAAGCTGTGTAATTCTGAAAGCATCCATCCAATTGAGTGCCTTTTTTACACTATCATTGCTTTTCAATGGAGGAATCATTTCATTGATAAGGTCAGCAGCGACCATAACAGAAGAAGTAGTATTATATGTATCAGTCATAGTGGTTGTTTTTGGATAAGGCAATATAGCAAAAAAGGCTTTTATTTATTTTATTCTAATTTGTTTTCCATTTGTTTTCCATTTGTTTTCCTAAAATATTTTAGAGTAAAAAATTACAAAAAATGAAATACAATTATTCTGCTAGTATATAGAATAACAATTTGTATGCTAATTTATTTAGAAAAGCTATTATTTTTAGTTAAATAAGCTGTTCAAATTGTTTTTACTAAAAAAAGATGTTCAGTTTTTATGTTTTGAGTCCGTATCAAATCCACTCACTATTTTCTTATTTTTGTCTTATCAGTCATTTCTAAAAAAACAATATTAAGCTAAAGTAGCCGTTTTTTCTAATGGATTTTTTTGCAAAAACTCATCAACATACGCATTAAAAACGGCTGGATGTTCCATCATCGGAGCGTGTCCACATTTATCAATAAAACGAAGTTTACTGCTTCTCAACAGCCTATGAAATTCGTGAGCTACTAAAGGTGGCGTAATCGTATCATTCAATCCCCAAACCAAAAGTGTAGGAATATTTATCAATGGAATTTCTTTTGCCATATTATTGCGTTGTGCCGAACGAGCAATCGTAATCATACGTAGGCACTTTGCATTGTTGTTTGTTACTTCGAATACGTCATCTACTAGCTCTTTCGTTGCAACTTTTGGGTCATGAAATGTATATTGTACTTTTTCTTTGATGTATTCGTAGTTTCCACGCTTAGGAAAAGAACCTCCCATGCCGTTTTCAAAAAGCCCAGAACTACCTGTCAAGACCATTCTCTTAGAAATTTCTTTGTTGCGAAGCATAAAAATAAGTGCCAAATGTCCTCCCAAAGAATTACCTATCAAAGTCAAATCTTTCAAATCTTCCATTTGAACAAATCCTTCTACAAAATCGATAAGTCCTTCTAAATGCGCCTTGCGAAGAGAAATAGTATAAATAGGCATCATCGGAATCAAAACTCTATAGGTTTTGGAAAAATGAGCTACTACGCCCTCCCAGTTACTCATCTCGCCAAAAAGTCCGTGTAAAAGCAGCAGCACTTCGCCTTCGCCTTCATCTACATAGTGGTATCCTCCTTTTTCTTTTATTGTCATGCGTGTAAAATTGAGTCTTAAAATGAGTCTTAAAATGATTTTAGTTATAGTTTGAACGACAAATTTACAAAAAATATATATCCTACCAGTCGCTACTTTACAAACATAGCATAATTATAATCATTAGTCAAAGTGTTTTTTGGGTTTGTGGTTGAAAAGTTGCTATTTCTATAGGGTGGGATTGATAAATGTTTTTCTATCAAATTAAAACAAACGTAATTCCTTTTCATTTCCTTCTTTATTCGGATTGTGTTTATTTTCGTGCATCAAAAGCCATTTTTTACGCTCTAATCCTCCTCCGTAGCCTGTCAGAGTTCCATCTTTTCCGATAACTCTATGACAAGGAATAATGATTGAGATTTTATTCATTCCATTTGCCGAAGCAACGGCACGAATTGCCTTTGGGTTTCCTAAATATTCAGATTGCTGCTGATAGGAACGAGTTTTTCCATACTCAATTTGATGCAAACCTTCCCAAACTGTTTTCTGAAAATCTGTTCCGATGGGTTCTAAATTTACTTCAAAAACAGTTCGTATTCCTTCAAAATATTCTTCTACTTCTCTTTTTGCTTGAAGAATGTGTTTGTTTTTTCCTGTCAAAATAACAGCATTTAATCGTTTTTGAATATCTGCAAATTCTGTTTCTAACATTTTTCGGTCTGCAAATTCTAATAAACAAATTCCGTTTTCAGTCGCACCAACAAACATAGCCCCCAAAGGAGTTGTTAATCGGCTTATCAAAACGGTGGTTTGTTCTTCCTTATTTTTACTACTTTTTTTACTGTCTTTTGGAGAGTTTACCATAATTTTTTTGAATCAAAATAACTGGCTCAAGCATCGAGGGTGTATAACAAATTGTCGTTTTTTGTAGGGAAAAGGCAAGCCTTTTCCCTACTCAATTTCAATATTTTGGCTATTTTACTTTAGAAAAAGTATGTTTTAAACATATGGGTAATCGATAGGATTTTAACCCTGTTTTTATTTTCTTTCGTGCGACAATTTGTTATGCACCCAGCATCGACACTTAAACCAATTATTTCTTACTTTTTTTAAGCATGAATTTCTCTCAAAGCATCTTCATTGGCTTCAATAATACGAGTTACATCAGCATCAGAAAGGGCATTTGACAAAAACCAACTTTCAAACTGGGCTGGCGCAATATAAATTCCACGGTTAAGCATGGCGTGAAAATATTTACCAAAAAAAGCCGTATTACAAGTGAGTGCATCTTCAAAATTCTCTACTTTTTTGTCTGTAAAGAAAATATTTGTCATTGAACCGATTTGATTTACTGTATAATTCAAACCTTGGTCTTTGATAGCTTTACGCATTCCATCGGCTATTTTTGCCGTTTTTTGCTCTAAATTCTGATAAATTTGAGGATTATTATTCAAAATAGTCAAAAGAGCCAAACCTGCTGCCATAGCTACAGGATTTCCAGAAAGTGTTCCTGCTTGATAGACTTTTCCCAAAGGAGAAACACAATCCATAATTTCTTTTTTACCTCCATATGCACCAACTGGCATTCCACCACCAATTATTTTTCCTAAAGTGGTCATGTCAGGTGTAACTCCATAAACTTCCTGCGCTCCACCTTTTGCCAATCTAAAACCAGTCATGACTTCATCAAAAATGAGTACAATTCCGTTTGTATCACAGATTTTTCGAAGTCCTTCTAAGTAGCCTTCTTTTGGCAAAACACAACCCATATTTCCAGCCACAGGCTCAATAATAATGGCTGCAATTTCATTTGGATTTGCATCTACTAAATACTGAATCGCATCTAAATCATTGTGAGGAGCTAATAAAGTGTCTTTTGCTGTTCCTTTTGTTACCCCTGGGCTATTTGGTGTTCCCATTGTAGCTGCGCCACTTCCTGCTGCAATCAAAAACGAATCGCCATGACCATGATAACAACCGATTGTTTTGATAAATTTTTCTCTTCCTGTATAGCCACGAGCTACACGAACGGCTGACATGGTTGCTTCCGTTCCCGAGTTTACCATTCTTACTTTTTCTATCGACGGCACCATTTGACAGATTAATTCTGCAATCGTTACTTCTCTGCGTGTCGGTGCGCCAAAAGACGAAGACCCATGAACAGCTTCAATAATGGCTTGAGTAACTTCTTCGTGTCTGTGTCCTAAAATCATAGGTCCCCAAGAACCTATTAAATCAATATATTTGTTATTATCTTCATCAAAAAGATATGCTCCCTTTGCAGATTTCATAAAAACAGGAGTTCCTCCAACAGCTTGAAAAGCACGAACAGGAGAATTTACGCCCCCCGGAATATGATGTTGAGCTTCTGTAAAAAGAGATTGACTATTTGTGAGTGTTACTTCTTGCATTTATTTTTAATTTTCTGTGTTGAATACTTAATTTTTTGATTAATTACAGTAAGTACAAAAATAGGGATTTAATTGTTTGAAGTAAATGATTGATACTGCTAAAAATCAGTTAAGTTTACATTCTGAAAAACAATTTCTATACATTCTCTTTTTATCAATTAGAGTAAAGACACAAAATAATAAATTACAATCTCATAAATTAATCAAAAAATGAACCCAGCACACTATATAGAACAAACCAACCTCAAACCCACTCTTGATGGAAATGATATTGAAAAATTAATAGAAGAAGCACTAAAATATAAATTTATGGGCGTTTGTGTTCCCCCTTTTTGGGTAAAAAAAGTAAAACGAGATTTACTAAAAACGGACACAAAAGTAGTTACCGTAATTGGTTTTCCATTGGGGTATAATCGTACCGAAACAAAAATAAGAGAAGCAGAAATAGCTTTGAAAGATGGCGCAGACGAATTAGATTTAGTAATCTCCATGACAGGATTTAAGACAAATCCGTTTTGGGCAAAAGTAGAAATTGTAAGATTGGCAGAAATAGCACATCAAGCCGAAAAAATGCTAAAAGTAATCATCGAAACGGCTTATTTATCTCAAAAAGAAATCAAACAAACAGCTCTTATTTGTCAAGAAGCAGGAGCAGATTTTGTCAAAACTTCCACAGGATTTGCAAGTGCAGGATTTGCTTCATCAGAATTATCAAAAAACAATGGCTTTTATGCTGGTGCAAAATTAGAAGACGTAAAATTGATACGAAGTACCGTTTCTGAAATGGTAGGAATAAAAGCATCAGGAGGAATAAAAACCTATCAGCAAGTACAAGATTTTGTAAAAGCAGGTGCTGAACGTATCGGAACTTCGTCAGGTGTGGAAATTATGGAGGAATATTTTGAGAAATTACGGATTACGAATTAAGAATTACGAATTCTTGAAAATTACAAAAAAACACCTATTTTAATTTTCATAATTAAAATAGGTGTTTTGAGTTTTCAGAAGTTAACTGGTAATGAATTACTGTTTACTGATAACTGAAAAGGTAACTATTTCTAGCAAAACTCTTCATAAACAGCAGCCAAATGAGTTGCGATCGCATCGGCAGAACGCCCTTCAATATGATGACGCTCTACAAAATGAACCACTTCGCCATTTTTGAAAAGTGCAATCGAAGGAGAAGAAGGAGGATAAGGAAGCGCAAGTTGACGCACTTTATCGACAGCTTCTTTATCAACACCTGCAAAAACAGTCGCCAACTGAGTTGGTTTTTTGTTGGCTTTCTCCAACGACATACGCACCCCTGGACGAGCTGCACCTGCTGCACAACCACAAACAGAATTGATAACCATAAGCGTAGTTCCTGATTCTGAAAGCGTTGTTTCTACTGCTTCTGGAGTTGTTAAATCTTTAAAACCTATATTTACGAGTTCGCCTTTCATAGGCGTAGTCAAATGTTCTGGATACATAATTATTTATTGAATAATTGGTAATTTTGTAATTTAAAAAAGACAATGTAAGCGAGGTAGTAATTTGATAGCTCAAGTTAAAAACCTTCTTTACATAAAACCAAGCTGCAAACGAGCAGCTTCTGACATCATTTCAGCTTCGTAAGGAGGGTCAAAAGTGAGTTCGACCTCTACTTCTTTTACTCCCACAACAGCTTCCACTTTTTCTTTTACTTCGGTTGGAATTTGTTCTGCCGACGGACAATTTGGCGAAGTCAGTGTCATCAAAATATGAACACTTGCATTATTTGGAACAAGTTCAACAGTATTGATTTCATAAATCAAACCTAGTTCGTAAATATCAACAGGAATTTCTGGGTCATAAATACTCTGAATGGCATTTATAACTCTATCTCGTGTCGATACGGTTGGTGTTGTAGTTTCTTTATTTTCCATTTTAGTGTCTTTTTATTGCTATATCGCTCGTGGGGATACGAGCAATGGATAAGTTTAAATTTTATGATGATAAACTATGAATACATAAATTTATCACTTCTTGAAAGAGAAAAACCGTTGCTCGTGTCCTCACGAGCGCCCTACTATACAGCTTGATAAGCAAGTGCATAAATTTTCATTTGTTTTACCATGGAAGCCAATCCATTCGAACGATTCATAGATAAAAGCTGACCTAACCCAATTTTATCAATAAAATAAAGTTCGGTTGTCAGAATTTCTTTTGCTGGTTGTTCTGACAGTACACGCATCAAAAGACTTACCAAACCTTTGACTAATGTCGAATCGCTATCAGCAATGTATTTTATTTGTAATTCTGCTTGTCCTGCTGACCTATTTTCTTGTTTTTGAGCCGTCAGCCAAACTTTCGACTGACACCCTTTTATCAAATTTTCGTCTTTGTAGCCTTCTTCTGGTAATTCTTCTAATTTCTTTCCTAATTCTATAATATAACTGTATTGGTCATTTTTGTTGTCAAAAAGTGCAAATTCTTCTATAATTTCGTCTTGAATTTGATTGATAGTCATAAATAGTGATTAATTTTTAGTGATTAATGATTAATGAAAAGCACTACTTTTACATTTTTGTTTTAAATTACTTGTATCTACAAAGATACAAAATTTAGAAGTCAAATTTGAGAAGTCAGATTTGAGAATTAATACGAATATAAAATTAGAAATCAGAATTAAGCACTAAATTTAAAAATGATAACCCAATTTCATTGAAATTTTACTAATTCCCAATATCTAATCCCTATTTCCCAATTTACTTTTTAAGTTGATAGTTTTAGAACAGTTTATCATTTCTATTGTTAGACAAAATCAATAATAAATTTGATTTCATACTTGAATTATGCTTAAATTTACCTTATAGAAAAAGTTATGAATACTGAGGAAAAAGAAAAATCACAAAAAAGTCAATCATCAAACTGGATAGAAAAACTCAAAACTCGTTGGCAGGTCAATTCGGCTTGGCAGGTTTTGATTATCTTGATTGTCTTTGCCTTGACAGGTTTTACGATTATGTATGGCAAAAGATGGTTTTTTGAAAGTATTGGTTTTGATGAATCGACGGCTTGGTATTGGAAATTTATTCTTTGGATTGTACTTATTTTGCCTATTTATCAAGTTGTACTTTTGTTTTACGGTGCAATTTTTGGTCAATTTAATTTCTTTTGGAACTTTGTCAAACGTACTTTTGGTAGGATTTTCTTTTGTCTAAAAAAATGATTTATCATAGCTGACACTTTCCAAGTGTCAGAAATATATAATACACGACACTTGGAAAGTGTCGGCTACAGTTTTAACCAGCTTATGCAACGCAAAAAATTAGATTTAGCACTACAAGGTGGAGGCTCTCATGGAGCTTACACATGGGGAATTTTAGAACGTCTTTTGGAAGACCGAAGAATAATCATTGATGGAATTTGTGGTACTTCTGCGGGAGCTATGAATGCCGTCATTACGGCTGCAGGTTTACAAAAAGGAGGACGTTTGGGGGCAATTGCACATTTAAACGACTTTTGGAGAAGAGTAGCACACCTGCAAACTTTCGGAATGATACAACCAAGTGCATTTGATAAATTGTGGGGAAATGGAACATTAACACTTTCTCCTATCTATAATATGATGGAGATTTTTACGATGATGTATTCTCCCTATCAATTTAACCCGTTGAATGTCAATCCATTGCGTTATATTTTGGCTGATATGGTGGACTTTGAAAAGCTAAGAAGTACACGTTATAATAAACTTTTTATTTGTGCTACCAATGTGAGGACAAGCCAACCCAAAGTATTTGATAATGAAAATATTTCTTTAGATGCTGTTTTGGCTTCTGCTTGTTTGCCTTTTATTTTTCAAGCTGTTGAGATTGATGGAGAAGCCTATTGGGACGGTGGGTATATGGGAAATCCACCTCTTTATCCATTGATTGATAATACTCGTACTGCTGATATTATGATTGTACAAATAAATCCAATTCGAATTCCACATGTTCCAAAAACGGTAGATGAAATTAGAGATAGAATCAATGAAATTGCCTTTAATTCTAGCTTAATACACGATATTCGTCAGATAAATTTAGTGCGAAAAATGCTAGATAGAGGAATAAATATTGATGGAAAATTCAAAGATTTGTATATTCATAATATTGCCCCAGAACGTTTGATGGCAAAATTGAGTTCGAAAACAAAAATGAATGCAGAGCTTAGTTTCCTTTTAAAACTCAAAAAATATGGAAAATCGGCTGCTGATCGTTGGCTAAAAGAAAATTTTGATAAAATAGGAAATGAATCTACTTGTGATATCGAAGAAGTATTTTTAAGCAAAACAAAAACTCCTATTAATCAACCAATTGACGTAAAAGCAGACTTAGGAGAGGTGTAATTTAATCCTAATGGTTGGTGGTGTCGCTATATTAGGGTATGGTATATAACAAATTGTCGTTTTTTGTAGGGAAAAGGCTTGCCTTTTCCTAAACTAGCTGTTTGTATCAAAAAATACCTGTATGGTTTTCCCTACGTAATACAAATTGACCAAGCGACACCCGAAGAGCAGCGTAGCTTTTGTTATGCCCCCCTATATTTAAAACACCACCAACAATATTTATTCTATTTCTAAACCTACCTTTTTCATTAACGATTACTACTGGTTACTACTTACTGGTAACTGTTTAAATATCATTTTTGGAAATAATGCTTGGGTCAATAATAAAAAAGTCAATACATTCTTGTCCGTTGAAATCTACTTTTTGAGCATATTCCCATACTGTTTTGACTTTTTTATCTTTAGTAACTACCCTAAAAGAAGCTGAATAATTATCTCCTTTGGCTAGTTTTTCTTTTGTGATTTGAGCAAGTTTTGGTAAATCTTCTCTATGAATAAAACCACTAAAACCGTTCTTTTTGATGTAATTGGCATCGTAACCAATCAGTTCTTCTCCATATTCATTTACGTAGACAATTTCCAGCTTTCCACCCAATGTCGCACGTCCAACAAGCGCAGGTACTTCATCAAGAATACTGAGTAAAGATTCTAAGAATTTTTCTCTTTTTTCTAATTCTTCTTGATGAACTTCTAAGTCAGTTATATTTTTCTGAATTAACTTTTCTTGTTCTTTTTGGGTGGTAATATCATCACTAACGGCTGTAATTTTGGTTATATTTCCATTTTGGTCTTTAATAGGAATGTAGAATGTTTTTAAGAAAATAATTGAGTTATTTTTTGCTCTTAGTTTTACAATTCGCTCTGTATAATCTCCTTCAATAGTTTCTTTCCAAAGGTGTTCGAAGGTTTCACTTCCTTCTAATTCTTCATAATCAGAATAACTGTTACCAATCACTTCGTCATCTTCATAGCCTGTTACTTGTTCAAATAACTTATTGACAGTTAGAATATTTCCTTTTTGGTCAAAATCAATGATAATATTAAAGTCATTAATAAAACCGTGAAAGTCTTTGAACTCTTTAGTTTTATAATCTAATTCTTCTTGCGCTGTCTGCAAATATTCCATACTGATACGCATTTCTTCCTCTTGAGCTGTCATTTGCTCCAACACATTTTCAAGTTCTATCTGTTGTTTTTTGGATTCTGTTATGTCATAACTCAATTTTGTAACCTTCACGAGTTCATTTTTTGCATTCAAAGTTGGTGTATAGCTTCCTCGTACCCAAACTTTTCTTCCTGTAGTATATTTTCTTTCAAAAGTTCCCTCTACAGTTTGTCCTTCTCTTAATTGTTGCCAAAGATTTAAGTATTCTTCTGTTAAAGCTGTTTCTTTTTGTATTAAATCTGAATGATATTTTCCTATCAAATCCTCTTTCTCCTTATAACCCATTATTTTTAAGAAATTCTCATTAGCTTGAAGGATTTTTCCTACATTATCCATCTCTAACATAGCTACTGAACTATTAATCGCTCTTAACTGCTCTTGACTTTGACGACTAGCTACTGTTGCTTTTTCTCTAGCTTCCTCTGTTTCGTTCAAAAGACGTTTGAGCCTAGCATCTTGTTTCATCTGACGAGTAATATTATGTCCGATAGCAATATATTTATATATTTTATCATTTTTATCTCGTACAGGCGCAATAGTAAGGTCAATCCAAGCATGACTCTTATCTGGTCGTTTGTTTTTGAATACTAAATGTCCTATTTCTCCAAGTTGAACCTGCGCCCAAACTCGTTCCCACGACTGTAAGTGTTCTTCAGCATCAATAAGGTTAGCTAATTTTAAACCCTCTAAATCCTCTTCATACCTACGAATAGCATCAGAAACTCTTTCATTAGCAGAAATAATACGTCCTTTTGTATCGAGCTGAACAAGTAAAGCTGAAAGATTCAAGGCTTCTAACTGTGCTGTAACTTCATTTTTGATATATTCCGTTTCACGCATTTGTTTGGCAAGTTCTTCCTGTGTACTGGTAAGTTCTTCTACATTTTGGCGCATTTCTTCCTCTTGAGAAGCGATTTGCTCAGCATATTCTTGTGATTCTTGCAACAGACGCTTGTTTTCTTCTTGCGAACGAAGTGCAATCATAGTTGCAGCAATACGACTAGAAATTTCCTCTAAAAAACTACGCTCATGTTGAGAAAGAGAACGTAAAAGTGCAATTTCCAAAACACCAACCAAATCCTCACGCAGTTGTAGAGGTAAAAGCATAAGTCCTTGTGGAGGAGCTTCGCCAATAGCCGATTTTATTTTGAAAAAATGAGGAGGTGGATTTTTGAGATAAATCGGATTTTGAGATTGTGCTACCTGCCCGACCAAACCATCGCCAATTAGTATTTTTTGGTCTAATTTCTCAATATCATCATACGCATACGCTGCTGTTGCCTTTAAATAGGGTTCGTGTTTGTAAGAATCTTTATGAAGAGCATAAAAAATACCTTGATGCGCTCCCAAATAAGAAACCACTTTATTCAAAATTTGCTGCGAAAGAACTTGTAAAGATTCACTAGAAACCAAAATATCACTAATTTGTGCTACTCCGTCGCTTCGCCATTTGTTCAATCTTTCATTTTCTACAAATGTTTTTAAGCTATTTCTCATATTTAGGAGTGCTTCTCCCATTACATCGTTCTCAGCAGGCTTAAATTCAGAATTGAGTTTTCCTTCTGCAATCTGGTTGGCAAATTCTAAATTACCCGAAAAATTAAGTTGTTCGTTGAGATAAATTTTGTTTCGTGCATCTTGATCAGTCTGTTTTTTGAGATAACCTGTAAAAAAAATAGCAACAACAAGCTGCGCTCCACCCAATAGAGAAGCAAAAAAAGCAACTTGAAAATCTAACTTTTCTATATTTAAAAAATAATTTTTAATTTCTTCTTGTCCAAAAGCAGTATAAAGCAAAAAGCAGATGATATTATACAAACCAATAATGGAAGCATAAAAAGCTAAAATACGCCAGTTTTGATAAAAAACTAAGACAGTTAGCGTAATAAAAAACACAAAATGAATATAAAAAGCTCCATGTAATTGTATCAAATACAAAACTCCCATAAGTGCCAAAACAGCCGTCAAGACATAACGAGAATCTTGAGGGATCACAAAACGCTTAATCAAATGATAGCTCAAAAAAGCTCCTACACTAGGCAGAACCCAATAAATTTCTACAAGTTCGCTGTAAAAACTTATAGCTAAAACTCCACTAAAACACATGTAGATAAAAAGAAAATTTTCCATTACCCTATCGATATAATGAAAGGTTTCTTCTTCATAGGCTTCTAAGAGAGCTTCATCTGGAACAAAATTTTCTACGCTAATATATTGTTTCATTCTATTTTTTTAATTCTTCTTTAGTATTACTTTATTTTGTAGGGACAATTTAAGGAGTTAATTTACAACTTCATTTTTTTAGTTCAAAATGAAAGGTGTTTTTATTTCTTGATTTTCGATAAAAGAAGGATAAATTCAGCATTTTTGTTTCTAATAATATAGTACTACTTTTAGATATTTAGAATTTAAGTTGCAGAACAACGAAATATTTGTAGAAATTTCTAAACAAGAAACCGTATTTTTGATTAATTAAAGCGTATCACAGACTTTTTAGTTTGTGTAAAAAAATAAACTGATTAAAAGGCTATTAAACAGACCAAAATAATAATGGCTCTTAATAGATTTTAGACTGATAGCAATAAAACTTGATTAATTCATCTCTTAACAAAATATTATTTTGTTTTTTCCATAGCGCAGGGTTTGCAAACCCTGCGCTATGGAAAAAAATAAGACTTTTACAGAATAAAATTTGGTAAGCACGATACTTATTTATTATCAGTCCAATATTAGATAAGAGCCATAATAATTTGTCTGTTTTACATTAATACATTATGACCGACGTACTTATCATTGGAGGAGGAATTGCAGGCCTTACAGCTGCTAGAAAATTACACCTAAGAGGGCTTTCTATTAAAATCATTGAAGCAACAGACCGAATAGGAGGAAGAGTAAAAACCGATATTGTAAATGGTTTCCGTTTGGATAGAGGTTTTCAAGTTTTATTGACTGCTTATCCAGAAGCTCAAAAAGCATTAAATTATTCCAAACTTCAACTCCGTACTATCGATGCAGGTGCGCTTTTGCATACCGATAAAGGAGTTTTTGAGTTTGCAGATCCTTTCCGTAATCCATCTAAAACACTTTCTACACTTGCCAATCCGATAGGAACGTGGGCAGACAAATTGCGTATGCTTTTGGTAAAAACGGAAATCAACGGAAAAGACTTGCACGAAATTTTTACGCAACCCGAAACGACTACTTACGAAGCTCTAAGAGAAAATTATAATTTTAAAAGTTCGTTGATAGAACAGTTTTTGAATCCATTTTTGGCAGGAATATTTTTAGAAAAAAATTTAGAAACATCTAATCGAATGTTTGATTTTGTCTTTCAAATGTTTTCGAATGGAAATGGTGCAGTTCCAGCTTTAGGAATAGAGGAAATTCCTCGTCAATTAGCTGGTGTTTTGCCAAAAGATGCGATTATTACGAATGAAAAAGTAGTTTCGATAAATAAAAATAAAGCAACTACAGAAAGTGGAAATGAGTTTGAAGCAAAAACTATTTTGATAGCAACAGAAAATAATGGTCTTGACGAAGAGCTTTCACAATCGTACCGAGCAAATACACCTCAAAGCACAGGAAAGCAGCGAGGAACGACGTGTTTGTATTTTTCTATGAATAGATCAATCGTAAAACGTCCTATTTTGTGTTTGAATTCGTTAGAAAATCGCTTAGTAAATAATTTTGTAGTAATGAGTGATATTTCTTCAGATTATGCACCGATTGACAAATCTTTGCTTTCTGTTTCGATTATTGCAGATGATGAAAACAAAAACTTTACAGAAGAAAAATTAATAGAAAAAACAAGACGAGAACTAAGTTTTTGGTACGGAACGCACGCCTACGAGTGGGATTTTTTAAAGTCGTATTCTATTGCTCACGCTCTACCCAATCAAAACTCTGTCAAACACACGCCTACGATGGAAGACCTCAAAATTCATGACGGTTTGTATCGTTGTGGAGATTATCTTTTGAACGGCTCTTTGAATGCAGCCATGCGTTCTGGTCGTTTGGTAGCGAATTTGATTGGAGATGAGATTTAGAATACTATTTTATATTTAGCAATCTTGCCCTTTTATTTTACCATTGACAACGTTTTATTTTTTTTCGATAAACAACGCTTGCTAAGGTAAAATAAAAGCAAACGGAACTTTTATCTCCCTTAGCACAATATGAATGACACTTCTCATTCTTGCTTTTTAGTTGCAGCGCAACGTAACCTTTGTTAGAATAGGTAAAAATGACTTTTAGTAGCACTACAGAGTAGCGAAACTGTACTCTTTGACAATTAAATGCAAAGTTACACTACTCTGTAGCTTTTTAAATTACTTATTTGTAACCTTTCTACAACCGAAGGTCAGCGAAGCTAACGGTAACGCAACGCTGTTGCTAGAAAAACCTATTTCAATTTCTGTAGATGACACTCATATTGTTATTGTTTCATAATTTTGTCTATTTATTTCTAAAATTTTGTCCGAGCGTTTGAACCCTGCTCTATCTGCTGGCGAATCTTTATAGACAAAACGAACATAAATTTCTTTTTGAGAAGTTTGTGTAAGGCTCAAACCTAAGCCTATATACTCTTCTTCTTTGTAGAAAGTATCATAACTTTCTTCTGTCTGAACACTGCTCCAACGGTCAAGAGGAAAAACTCTCAAGGGTCTTATATAGTCGTTTGGGGACAAGTATTTTTTAGGGTCAATATCCTCTACCTCATCATACCACAAATACCATTCATCTACTATTTTTTTTATTTCTTTATTTACTTTATGTATTCTTTCCTCATCTGTTAGAACTTCCTCTTTTTTACAGGAAAAAAGGTTAGTGTAGAAATTAGAATGATTAGTGTCTTTAAAACTATTACATTTTTCATAGGATTATCTTTTAGTGATTAATCCTCCAAATATAAAACTATTTTGAATTAAAGCCTTATTCCCATAAAAGTAATATCATCTCGTTGTGGCGTATCTAATTGATGATTGTCTAATAAATCAGTTAGTTTTTGTTGTTGTTCTGATGTAGAAAGAGAAGCTAAAGAAGGTAATTGTTCTAAAAGTTGAGGTGTTCCTAGTTTTGTTCCTTTTGGATTAGATTGGTCTGTATAAAGTCCAAGGTACATTTTTCTCACTCTAAAAAGTAAGCTACAAAAAACAATTTGTAAATTTTAATAAAATCTTATTCCTAATTCTTGTTTCTATTTTCCTCCAATGCCTCTTTTATTCTTTTCTCTATTTCAGCAATAAGGGAAGTAGAACTATTTCCTTCTTCTAGCCATACTTTCATATCAATAGGTTCTAATACTTTTAAGAAGAAATTAATACCAAAAGGAATAGGCTTGAAATTATAGCGTTGCATTTTCCAAAAATTATCTATCACAACAGGCACAACAATAGGAGGGTTTTCTTTCATAGATTTAAACATCATCAACATTCCGGCTGGTTTGAAATCTAGCATTTTTCCATCTTTCGAACGAGTTCCTTCTGGAAAAATACAGCCTGCATAATTTTTTTCTTCTATATATTTTGAAAATTCATTCATAGCTGTAAGCGATTGTCTTCTGTCTTTTCTATCAATTAAAACTGAACCTCCATGACGCAAATTATACGAAATAGCAGGCGTTCCGTACTCTAATTCTTTTTTACTTACAAATTTTGGGTGGTATTTTCTGAATGTCCAAAGAATAGCAGGAACATCATAAATACTTTGATGATTTGAAACAATAATAATAGGTCTGTCTGTTGGTAGATTGGGTTGGTTCATTTTGGGAAGCCTTGCGCCTAATGTATATAAGCCTTGCATGAGCCAAAATGCCATATAATCTACACTTTTTTTGTGTCCTTTATACCCCCAAAGATTGAGAGAAATAACTTGAAGAACATGAAAAATACAAAGTGTAAGGTAAAAAACAACAATAAAAATAGATGTTGCAACCCAAGAAATGAGTTTATGAAAAATATTCATGGTAAATAATTAATTTTCTGATTGTGTGTTTTGGTAGTTTTTTATCTATCATTCCCCACCCTTTTATTCAAAATTTTGGTATTATTTAATAATTATATCAATTCAATATTAAATAGTAATATTTAAAGTTAGTGGCTATTTAGCTGCGTAGCTGTGTAATATTTGTAGTCATACAGTTTTAATTTTATTTCATAGAGC
>PFKD01000014.1 GCA_002784125.1 Flexibacter sp. CG_4_10_14_3_um_filter_32_15 | reverse complement strand
CAGTTAATTAGGAAATAAGATTTTAACTATTTTTTATCGAAAAAATAGAGAAAATGGAATGATTTCTCAAGAAAAAGAGTTATATTGGTAGACGTTTAAAGTCCTTTTAACTTTAGTGCAAATTAGCTTTAGTACAAAACTTAGCCATCAGAAATATTTTCTTTATCCTTTACTCTAAAATCACACAACCATGAGACATTTCCCATTTTCTTATCAAATGATTCGTTCTGCTGTTTATAACTTAGCAGAAAAAACCCTTGAAATTGAATTTAAGGACGGTTCTTCTAAACGATTACGTGATATTACACCACAGATTTATGCACATCTAATGAACCGTTCGCTTTGTGAAAAAGCACTTTCAAAGTTTAGCCAGAAACTAGCAACTAAATAATCGTACAAAATTAATGCATCTTATTTTTTAATGTAATAATTTGATAATCAATATTTTATGTAATTATCAATTATCCATTTTAAATTAGCTTCGCTGCTTTGGCAGGTGTCCATTTACTTAAATAATATAACTCAGTTTTGATTGATAATTTAAAAATAGAAAAGTCTTTACTAGAACTCATCTAGCAAAGGCTTTTTTATTTGAACTTCTTTTCAAGCTACAAAATATTACTCATATTGATAATTAATTCAGAAAGTAATTTTTCCTAATCTTCAATTTTCGAAAGCTGTTCTATTGCTGACCTTGTAGCATAATGTGTTTCTCCATTGCTTTGTATCAAAATATCGACGGCTTTTTGTAAGTATTTTCTGCCTTCTTCTTTATTATTTAGAGCTACATAACAACTTCCTAAACGAAAATTTGCCATTCCTCTGTAATAATGAATAGTCGGAATTGGAGGTGAGGCAAGCAATTTATCTGCATTTTGAGCATCTTGCATGGCTTTTTGAGGTTCATTTTTACCTAACCAAATTTCTGTTCTAGCTAAAAGAGGAACACCTGTAACATAGTGAGTTTCTCCAAAAAGCTGTTTGTAGGTTTCGTTAGCTTGATTTACAAAAACTAAAGCCGAGTCATATTCTTTTAGTTTGGTATAATAAAAACCTACATTCAATGCTCCAGCAGCCGTTTTGTCATTTATTTTTCCGTATTTATTCAAAAAACCATTATAGGCACGCAGCGCAATAGGTTTTCCCAAATCATGACGCTCTTGGGCAGCATAAACGGCTGCTAGATTGTTGAGTGTTGTCAGCGTATGTTTGTGTTCCATTCCTAATTCGGCTTCCATAATCTTTAGAGCTTCTTTATTTATGGTTTCTGCACGAATTAAGTTTTGTTTTTTGAAATAAACAGAAGCAATATTTACTTTTACAAGTGCAAGTCCGACCGAATCTTGATTTACTTTTTGTTTGATAAATAATTCTCGTTCATACAAAGAAAGAGCTTCATCTAATCTTCCCAACTGATTAGCAATCAGACCACGAAACGATAAATTATTTCCATAATCGGCTGTAAGGGTATCATTTTTTACAAAAATTTCTCCTGCTTGTTGCAAAACTGAATCTGCTTTTTTTAAATCTATTCTTGATACTTGTAAAAACAAACCGTATTCGTTGAGCAAAATTGCATATTTATTGTGTTTTTTGGAGTAGGTTTTTTCAAAAATATCAAAGGCTTCTTGAAATATAGAGTCTGTTTTTTCTATATTTTTACTGGTTTCGAAAGACCATGCAGCTAATTTTCGGATACTTTCTGCTGTTCGTGGCGAATTTCTTCCGTATTCTTTTATGAATTTTGGTAATAATTTTTCTTCTAATTCTGTTCCTTCTTGCGCCAGATTCATATTGTCATACAAATCTGATAATATTGTCAGAAGTTCGGTTTGTAGTTCTTGTTGATTTTCTAAGTTTCGGAATACTTTTTTCTCACTTGCTTTCAAAAACTCACTTACTTTTATATCTTTTCCTTCTGAATCTGAAAGTCTGGGGTCTGGACTTTTAAACAAATCAGTAATAAAAGCGAGTGTTTGTTCTGCTCTTTGTTTTTCCTGTTCGGCACGATACTTTTCTTGTTTTGCTTTATAGGCTTGGTATGTCGTTCCAAAAATGCCACCCACAAGCGCAATAAAAAGTAAGATAAAACCTATCCATGCCGATTTGTTTCGCTCAAATGCCTTGCGAGTTTTGTACCCCCAAGAATTTGGTTTTGCAATAATAGGACGTTTTTCAAGGTAACGCTCAATATCTTCTGCAAGCTGTTCGGCAGATTGATAACGCCTTTCGGGTTCGGTGCGAAGTGCCATCAAAACAATCGATTGCAATTCTGATTTTAAGATTTTTTTGAGTTGATTTTTATCTGTTTTTCGTTCTTTGGCTATTTTTTGAGCTTCTTTTTCTGAAAACTCTTCATAAATTTTAGAAGGCGTAGGAGTTTGAGAAGTTGTCAGTTTCTTTTCCCATTCCAAAACAGATTCATTTTTATCAAAAATAAATGGTCTTCTTCCACTAAGTAATTCGAAAAGTAAAATTCCTAATTGATAAATGTCACTTGATGTACTTATTGCTTTTCCTTGTATTTGTTCTGGACTTGCATATTCAGGAGTAAGCAGTCGCATCGCTGTTTTTGTTCTCAAATCATTATCTTCTCCTAATACTTTTGCAATGCCGAAGTCTAATAATTTTAATGAATGAATTATATTTTTTTGATTATTTTCTAGTAGAATATTTGAAGGTTTCAAATCTCTATGAATAACCAAATTTCTGTGAGCGTGCTGTATTGTTCTACAAATCTGAATGAAAATTTCTAAGCGTTCTTTGATAGAAAGATTATTATTATCACAATATTCTATCAAATCGAGTCCTTCTACATATTCCATTACAAAATAAGGCAGACCATTTGGCGCAAGTCCACTATTTAATATTTTGGAAATGTTTGGATGATTAAGAGAAGCCAAAATTTGTTTTTCAGCCATAAAACGTCTCAAAACTTCGTCAGAATCCATTCCACGCTTAATCACTTTGATAGCTACTTTTTGCTCAAACTCCCCATCAATACGGTTTGCTGAATAGACAACTGCCATTCCTCCTCGTCCAATTTCTTTCTTGACTTGATAAACACCTACCCTTTCGCCTTCTGAAAGTAATGTTGTTTCGGCTGCTTTCTGCCATGCGCCAGAAACTTTATCTTCCAAATCTCCAAAAAAACTATCTGCTTTTTCTGAATTTTTTAAAAGATTTTCAACCTCTTGTCGTAATTGAGTATCGTTTCCTGTTTTGGATAAAATATAATTTTCTCGCTCTTGTCCTTCCAACTCTAAGGCTTCTGAAAAAATATCTTGAATGAGTTGCCAACGATTTGCGTCCATGTGAGTAGTTAGTTATTTTCAATCTCAATTTACAAAATGAAATACAGCACACAAATAAAACGGATTTAACACATCATTCATTACAGATATGAGTATCATTTTTAAGTATTTAATTTTCAGTTGCAGCGCAACGTAACCTTTAGCTTCGCTGACCTATCGGGTGTAGAACCTCAAAAATGAACTTTATTAGAGCTACAGAGTAGCGAAACTTTGTAATTTGGAATTAAATAATAAAGTTACGCTACTCTGTAGCTTTTGAAATTCATTTTTTATTACCATTCTACAAAGGTTACGCAACTCTGTTGCTAGGAAAGGACTATTTTAGATTTTATAAATGACATTCATATTGTTCTTATAAAAGTTGTTTAAGAATAGGTCAGATTGTGTATTTGTTGGTGTTGCTACGCTAAAACACCAACAAAGGCTATGTCATTTTTCCATAGAACTGGGTTTGCAGTTCTATGGAAAAATGAAAATTTATTCCTGTTCTGTGGCATACAGAATATATTTTTTCTATTCTTAAACAACTTTAGACATTATAATAAATATCTAATAGTTTTTTTTGATAAAAAAATATTCTACAACATATAAAAAAATACTCAACTATTTCTAATTGAGTATTTTTTGTTTTTAGGTTTTATCTGCTTTTTTTAAGCCAAACTTAACAAAGCCTCTTCCAAAGCCTTAATTTTGGCTTCTGCATCAGCTTTCTTTTGACGTTCTTTTTCGATAATATCAGGTTTGGCATTATTTACAAAACGCTCATTCGAAAGTTTTTTATCGACACTTACCAAAAAGCCTTTTGTATATTTGATTTCTTTCTGCAAATTCTGACGTTCTTCTTCTACATTGATTTGAACAGGAACAGAAAATTCATCTCCTTTCACTACAAAACTCATTGCTGGATTTGGCTTTTTGTCTGTAAAATTGATTTTATCAACTCCTGCCAATTTCTGAATCAAAGAAAGATATTCGTCATAAAAACCAAAATCAGAAGTAGTATTTGAAATCTTGATAAATAAATTTAGCTTTTCTTTTGGAGGAATACTTTTAGCATTTCTAATCTTTCCAACTTGAGAAATCACTTCAAAAATCTGTTCTGTTTTTTCTAAAATAGCAGCATCAAATTCCTTTACTTTTGGATATTCTGCAACTATAATCGCTTCTTTTTCTTTTCTTTCCTTTGTAACATGCCAAATTTCTTCTGTGATAAATGGCATAAAAGGATGCAAAATTTTCATGAGTGTTTCAAAAAACTCAATCGTTTTGTTGTATGTTCCTTGATCGATTGGAGAACCATAAGCAGGTTTTATCATTTCTAAATAATTAGAACAAAACTCATCCCACACCAATTTATAAACTCCCAAAAGCGCATCAGAAATACGGTATTCTTTATAGTTATTTTCAATTTCTGTCAAAGACTGGTTTAATTTTGCTTCAAACCAATTTATTGCCACTTGGTTTCCTTGTGGAATTGCATCATTTGTTTTGTCCAAAGATTTTAAAAGGAGTAAAGCATTCCATATTTTATTAGAAAATTTACTTCCTTGTTCGCATAATTTTTCATCAAAAGGCAAATCATTTCCTGCTGGAGAAGAAAAAAGCATTCCTACACGAACTCCATCAGCACCATACTGTTTTATCAAATCTAATGGGTCAGGAGAATTTCCTAACGATTTAGACATTTTTCTGCCTTGTTTATCTCGTACAATTCCTGTCAAATAAACGTCTTTAAACGGTCGTTTGCCTGTATATTCGTACCCTGCAATTATCATTCTGGCTACCCAAAAGAATAAAATCTCTGGCGCAGTAACCAAAACCTGTGTTGGATAGAAAAAGTCTAATTCTTTATTTTTAGACAAATCAATTTTTCCTGTTTCTTTATCAAAACATTTATCATTGAATCCATCAAAAACAGCAATAGGCCAAAGCCAAGAAGAAGCCCATGTATCCAAAACATCATCATCTTGACGAATATCATTTTCTGTAAGTGTTTTTCCTGTTTTTTCTTTGATTAATTGTAGAGCTTCTTCCTTAGTTTCAGCAACTACAAAGTTATTATCACTTTGAGCATCTTCATCATCATAAAAATAAGCAGGAATTTGATGTCCCCACCAAAGCTGACGAGAAATACACCAATCTCTTACATTTTCCATCCAATGACGGTATGTATTTTTGAATTTTGCAGGGTGTAAAACGATTTCATTTTTCTCAACCACTTCTAAAGCCGTCGCAGAAATTTCTTTCATTTTGATAAACCATTGTAACGATAATTTTGGCTCAACAACGCTTCCTGTACGTTCCGAACGACCAATTCTTGAGACAACCTCTTCTTTTTCTACTAATAAACCTGCTTCTTCTAATTTCTTTGTAATGAGTTTACGAACCTCAAAACGGTCTTTTCCTACCATTTCAGGCATTTCACATTTGTCATTCAAAGTACCGTCGTCATTGATTGTATCAATAACTGGCAAATTATGTCTTTGTCCGATTTCATAGTCATTTGGATCATGTGCAGGTGTAACTTTCAATAATCCAGTACCAAAATCTATCTCTACATATTCGTCTGCAATAATTGGAATTTTGCGACCAATAAAAGGCACGATTGCATTTTTACCTATTAAATGTTTGAAACGCTCATCTGTTGGGTTTACTGCAATGGCAACATCTCCCATGATTGTTTCAGGTCTTTGAGTTGCTATTGTAATTGTTCCTCCGTCTTCTAATTCGTATTTTGTATGGTACAAAAATGCTCTTTCGCCTTCTTCTTTATAAATTATTTCTTCATTCGAAATAGTTGTCTGAGCTTCACAATCCCAGTTTACCATTCTCATGCTGCGATAGATATAACCTTTTTTATACAAATCAACAAAAACACGAATAACAGCTTTATAATAGCCTTCATCCATCGTAAAACCTGTACGATTCCAGTCACAACTCGCACCTAGTTTTTTGAGTTGTTCTAAGATTATCCCACCATATTTATCTTTCCATTGATAGGCGTGAGCTAAAAATTCCTCTCTTGTAAGGTCAGATTTTTTGATTCCTTGTTCACGAAGCAAACGAACTACTTTAGCTTCCGTAGCAATAGATGCATGGTCAGTCCCCGGTACCCAAAGAGCCTCAAAACCCTGCATTCTGGCACGACGCACCAAAATATCTTGAATGGTATTGTTGAGCATGTGTCCCATGTGAAGGACACCTGTAACATTCGGTGGAGGAATGACAATGGTAAAAGATTCTTTTTTTGGGGTATTCCCTTTTTCGTCTTCTTTTGGAACATGGGCTTCAAAAAAACCGTTTTCAAGCCAGTATTCATACCACTTGTCTTCTATCTCGGTGGGTTGGTAGGTTTTGCTAAGTTCAGTCATATCAGTAAACAGTTACCAGTAATTAGTAACCAGTTAATTTCTTTTATATAATTTATACAACTTAAAAAGTCAAGCTGCTTAGTTTTATGTTTTCAACATTTGTATTAATCTGCAAAGTTGAGAAATTTTTGAGAAAGAATTAAATTTTAGCTGTCTTTAATTGTAAAAAATATTTCTTGTGTATATGTAATTGTGTTCAATTTGGGTTTTGGTAGGAGCTTATTAGATTTGTATTTGTGGATTTGCGCTCATTAATTGAAAGTGTAAAATGTTTTATAAGAAATAGCTAAATAAAAAAATATGTCAGAATATAGAAAAACCTATCAAGGTGGATTATTTTTTATTACGCTTACTGTTACAGGTTGGATTGATGTTTTCACTCGCAAAGAATACGCTGATATAATCGTAGAAAATTTAGAGTTTTGTAAGAAAGCAAAACAGTTAGCTATTTTTGCGTATGTAATTATGCCAAGTCATATTCATTTGATTGTTCGCAGAAATGAAGGTTTGCTAAGTGATTGACTTAGAGATTTTAAAAGTCATACAGCCAAAAAGATAATCAAAGAGATAGAAAATGAAGGTTTTGAAAGCCGAAAAGAATGAGTATTACGCAAAATTTCAAGCTCAAAATAGCAAGTATATGTTTTGGTAAAAATCAAATCATCTAACTGATTTGTTTACAGAAAAAGTAATTAGACAAAAGATAGGTTATATTCATCACAATCCAGTTGCAGCAAATATAGTAAGCGAAGAAAGTTATTATCATTACAGTAGTGCCAATCCATTATCGCCTTTGAAAATGAATGGCGAAGATTGAAAATTTTAGTATATTTGAATTTCAAATACAAAATACAAATACACGGCTACAAGCCGAATACATATTGCTCACTCGGCAAAGCCAAGCGAGAGCCAATTTTGTTTTACGAGCGACAGCAGGGGGATCATTTAACCAAGCAAATTGGGATCAAAGAACTGCTATATCAGCAACAGTAGTTAATAGAGCGAAAGCAGCGAATAAAAGTGTATATGATATTATCACAAAATATGACTATTATAGGGGAATAAATGAGCAAAAAGCAAAGGATGTACTAGAGAAATTAAAAGATTTCAAGGGAGGAAGTGATATGAGAGAAAAACTTTCTGGAAAAGAAGTAAGTTCTTTTATCGCTGCTGTATCTGCATTAAGAGGGGCAGATCCTACTTATGGTGCTACAGGATTTGATGGTTATGAAGATTTAGTTTCAGATATGCAAACTGTCGCTGACACAAAGAAAGAGGATTTAAAGAAAAATAAAGGGTATGATCGTCCATTACTAGGCATTGACCTTAGTAACGTAAGAGATAAAAATACAGGTAAAAAAGATCCTCATTTTAAATTAGAATCTGTAGAAAATAAATACGCTGACACTCCTAAATATACCTATGAAGTAACAAGTGTCTATTGGGATACAGGAAAAGAAGGTAAACGTGGCATAGTGTTTTACAAAACTACAAAAGAATCTGGTAGTGCTTATTAAATATTCATTTAAAATTTTAACTATGAAATACATAATTATTTTATTTTTTCTTACAATTTTTAATTTTTGTCATGCTCAAGATTATAAGATCAACTTAGATAGTCTTAATCTACGAATGGATAACAGGAATTTTCAATTTAATTGTTTAGAAAAGGCAAGAAAAGTTCATCCTGATAGTGTATATGAATTGTATATTTATAAATGTTCTGAAGACTATGATGATAAACCTTTTCCTAGAGATATACTAAAATATAAAAATCTAAGAATATTAATAATTACTCAATCCTTTACAGGTAATGGAGCTATAAACTGGGAGAAAGCATCTTACGACGATATTAATTTTTGGGCTGTAGGAGGTGCTTTTATTTCAGGTGCAACAGGAACAGGATTTCTAGAGAAGTTTGCTAAGCTTAGTAAAGTAGGGCGATTTTTTCAGAAGCAAAAACTATTAGGAAAATTTTTAAACGAAGCCAAAGATCCTCTAATTGATCTAGTAGCTGGAAC
>PFKD01000093.1:3971-12684 GCA_002784125.1 Flexibacter sp. CG_4_10_14_3_um_filter_32_15 | reverse complement strand
TTAAAAACTAGCTTGATTTGCTTTAAACGAGTACAATTTTTTTTTCGTGCGTTTACCCTAAACTCTTTCTATCTCTTGCCTTCAAGTCTGTATTCTCATCGCTTCTAGTCATAGAATAGTCTAAATATAGTTCTCTTATATTTTCCTTCAAAAAATTTATTTTTAATTCAGAACTATTTATAGCTAAAAAAATGGCATCAATTCCTGCTGTCATAGAACCCTCTATCAAATTGTAGAGGAGCAAATATGCGTTTGCTTTAAGTGTTTTTTTTAGTTCATTATTAATAGTGTAATTTGTTATTTGTTTTAAATGAGAAAAACCTGTATTATTTAAAATGGTGTCATTTTTAAAAATAGGATTCTCTAAATTTATAGCTTTAGACTTATCTATAATAAATACAAACTCAAAATAGTCATCTATTTCTTGGACTCTATTTGTATAGTCTTCTAAAAAATTCATATTTTTTATTGATTATTTAATAAACTGTCTCTGATAAGTTTTATTATGCGAATAATACCTTTAGATAAACTAGTAGATTTTATTACTTGTTTTAATTCGTCACTATTCAAGGTTGTAAGTTTTAAATTAGGATTTTGTTGTAAAGCTAAATCTACACTTACAAGTAAAGCGTAAAAAGGGATTTTAAATGATTTTTCATAATTTGTATAGTTTAAGTCATTAATGATATACTTTTGTGTAAATTTTATTGTATTATTTAATCTCTCTTTATATATTTTTTTATCGAAGCCGTTTTCATTTTTATGTTTTAAATAATTGTCTAAAAATTTATTAGTATTTCCTTTGAACTTTAAATAATTATCTGAATAAGCAAAAAATTTCAGAATTAAGTTTTCTATATTATTTTTAGATTGTTTTTTAAGAAATGGAATTACTTCATCAAAGACAGGGTTTTGGCTATATTCTACTATAAAAGAAGTAAATTCTCCTAAATTTGTATTTAATCTATATTCCATTTTTGAGAATAGACTGTTTTTTGTATTCAATCTTTCAAAAAGCATACGTCGCATTTCATTATTGCTATGTTCTGAGAGTAAAATTATTCTAAGAGCAGTATTTAAAAATTTGCGTTGTGTATAGACAGGTAAGTCATCAAAATAACAATCATTTGCATTTTTTAAGACCTTTAAATTAGTAAGTTTGAATATGTTATCTGTAAAAAATGCTAAAGTCTGAAGTCTGTTCGAACCATCAATTATTTCTAATTTGTCATTTCCCATATCTGCTACAAATATATTAGAAATAGGCAACCCTAAAAGTACAGATTCTATAAATTTAGATTGACTTTGTATATCCCAAATTAGTAAATTTTGATAAGGAGGAATATAAATTTCATTTTTTTTATATTTAGAAACGAAATGAGAAATAGTAAATTCTTTTGTATCATAATTTATCATTTTTTGTTTTTCTCTAATTTCTGCTTCTATTTTATCTCTTTGTAGTGTTTCCATAATTTTTTCTAATTAATAGGTTATAATTTTACTGGTTTAACAAAAATATAAAAAATAATGGAGTGTTTTTTAAAAAATCAAATTCATTTTTGAATTAACCTAAAAAAAGCATTACATTTTTCAGTGCATCATTTTGATAAACAATACTAAGATTTAATTCGTACTAAGTTAAGGCAATTTCTACTAACCATAAAAAATTATGCAACCACAACCAGATAAAAACTATAATTCTAAACTTACAGTAGAGGAATATGTAAAATTAGAACAAGATACCGACCAAAAACATGAGTTTCATGACGGACAGGTTTATGCAATGGCAGGAGGGACTGATAATCATAATACGATTACAATGAATATTTCGGCTGAGATATATGTATCCTTAAAAGGGAAAAATTGTAAAATAAAAAATAGTGAAACGAAACTGTATTTAGAAGACAATAATAGATATGTTTATCCAGATGCTATGATTATCTGTGGGGAACAGCAAAAAGCAGAAAACCTTAAAGATGCCTTTACAAATCCTGTTGTGATTATAGAAGTATTATCAAAATCTACGCAAGGATATGATAGAGGAACTAAATTTGGCTATTATAGACAAGTTCGTTCGTTACGTCATTATGTTTTGATAGAACAAACAGAAGTAAAAATAGATGTTTTTTCTCGTCAAAGTCCGACTTCTCTTTGGAATATTCGTAGCATCGAAGGGGTAGAAAATAACCTTGAATTAGCTATTTCTGAAACGGAAACATTGTCTATTTCTTTGAGAGATATTTATAATGACGTTGTTTTTGAGGATTAATTTCAATAAAAAAAGCATTACATTCTAAAAAATATAGAATATAATGCTTTTAAAGATTTTCTAAAACTTGCCGTAACGACATAATTCAAAAATTATCTGTCTTTACGAGCCAAAACTTCGTCTATTAAGCCGTATTCTTTCGCTTCTTGAGCAATCATCCAATAATCACGGTCGCAATCTCTTTCTAACGTTTCGTAATCTTTTTCGCTATGGTCAGCCAAAATCTGCGTTAATTCTCTTTTTACTAACAAAATTTGTTTTGCCGTAATTTCGATATCCGATGCTTGTCCCTGAATTCCTCCTAATGGTTGGTGAATCATAATACGAGCGTGAGGAAGAGCAGTACGTTTTCCTTTTTGTCCAGCAGTTAATAAAACAGCACCCATTGAAGCAGCCAAACCTGTACAAAGTGTAGCTACATCAGGACGAATATATTGCATAGTGTCATAAATACCCAAACCTGCATAAACAGAACCTCCAGGGCTATTAAGATACATCAAAACGTCTTTTTCATTGTCAGCAGACTCTAAAAATAGAAGTTGAGCTGTTACGATATTAGCTACTTGGTCGTCGATACCAACTCCCAAAAAGATAATTCTGTCCATCATCAAACGAGAGAAAACGTCCATTTGAGCAACATTTAACTGACGTTCTTCGATAATATACGGAGTAAGATTAGTGATACTTTGACGAGCATAACCCTCTAAAGTAGTCGTAGGAATGCCTTGTGCTTTGTGAGCGTGTTTGTAAAATTCGGTGTTATGAAATTTCTTGTGGTCAAACATATAAAAATGGTTTTGTATATAAGTTAAATAATTTCTTTTTTGTCTTGTTACTTATGGCTATTTTTACTAAAATAAAGCCGTTGTTTCACTGACTGACAAATAGACAGTTATAAGAAAAATAAGTTAATTTTGTTTGATTTTTTTACTAGAGCTGCAATTTTATTCGGATAACAAACACTTTTACAAGCGATAAGTTTAAGTAAATCAAGCTGCAAAATATACCTATTTCAGACTTTCTAGTCTGAACCAAAGTAGTTTTCTTTAATAATTTGCTTTCATTTTTACACAGACTAGGAAGTCTGTGATACATTAAAATCCTAAAATGAATCTTCAATTATTTACCTTCTTCAAAACTTATTTTCCTTCGCTAAATTTAGTGCAGTTTTCGACTACACAGTTTCAAATTTGGGATAATAAAAATATAATTTGGGCAAAAATTGAAGCAGAAAAAGATACTTTTAAAATTATTTCCATTCAGCAAAAATCCATTTTAATATCTGATTATGAGCAGCTTAACAAAGAAGAAATAGTTTTTTTAGAAGAATTAAATAATCTTTCAATAGATTTTCATCAAAACATAAATCCACTTTTAGAGCAAGTTAAAAAAGATTTTGTAGAACGAAAAAAAGAAATTGAAAATCAGTTTCGAAAAGGGTTTTCTGCAAAACAAAAAGAAGATTTACAACCCATTATTCAGCTTTTGGAAGAAGGTGGACATTCAGTTTATTTGCTTTCTGAGTGGATTACTGTTTTTGAGTTTTGGAAAATTATTTATGATAAAAGTAATTTTAAAAAATCATTCTTTCAAAGACAAGAAACTTTAAAATCATTGACTAATTTTCTAAATAGTTTTTATAACAATTCTCATAAAACTCATTCTCAAAATAAAATTTCTGTTTCTTATCTTGAAATAGAAAGTTTTGTAAACGATTTTTCGCAAAAAAATAAGATTAAGGAAAGCGAACTTCTTTTTTATGGAGTTTTTAATGAATTTTTAAGTGAAATTGAAAAATCAAAGCTAGATTTTATTTCAATTATTCAAGAAAAAATCAACGAAAATAAGCCTAAAAAGATTTGGATTAATGATAATCAAATTTTGAAATCACTAGAATTTAATAGTGAAGAATTTAAGAAAAAAACGCTTTTTGGAGCTTTTGAAAGTTTTGCTGATTTACTTTTAGCTTTTTCTACTCAAAATGAAACTTCACAATTTGCATTTCAAGCAAAGAAACCAATCTCTCAAGCAGGAATTTTTGGGCTTTCTAAAAATTCTGAACTCATAAATAAAATAAATTTTCAATCTGATTATGAATTGATTATTTTAGATTCTGACAAACAAAATCTTTATTCTACAAAAGAAATTTTACTTTTTCAGTCTTTAACCAAAAAAGAAAAACAGCTTTTTGCGTCTATTCAAAATGCCTTCAAATCACTTTCAGAAAATGGAATTTTGTTTGTTTCATTCAATGAAAATCAGAATGATTTTATAGAAAAAAAATCGCTTACTTCTCTTCGTCGTTTGTTGCAGGAATGGTTTGAGAGAATTGAAATTTATGAAAATCAAACTAAAAATGAGAATAATTTAGGCATTCTTTTTTACAAAAAAACAGAGTTAGAAAAAGGTGTTTATTATTCCTTAAAGCAAAATAAATCAACGGCTTTTCAAACTGACTTTCTACAAAATACGTGGAAACCCAAACCAATTTTGTCAGAATATCATAAACTAATTTCTGCCACTAATTCAAAAGGAAATAAAAATTCTATTTTCAAAACTCATTTTAGAGCTATTCCAACACAGAAAATAGAAGATTTTATCCAGTTAAACTCTGATATAAATTCTAAAAAAGAAAATAATCTGAATGTCAAAGTAAAAAAGTTCGTTCAAAATCATAATCAACAAATTACAAATTCAGAAGAAAAAGAAAAGAGTAAATTAGAAAAAAAGAAAAACGTTTTGGTTTCCAAACTGGTAGCAAATACACTTTTTGAGAAGGATATTTTAGAAGTAATTGAGTCAAAAATTGATAAAAAAGTTGAAGGAAAAACACAACAAAAAACAGAAAATAAGCTATCAGAATTTGATGAAAAGAATTTAATTCAAACACAGATTTCTGTTTTTGAGGAAGGGTGTTGGTATTATGAAAAAAGTATTTTTGCTGAATTTGAAAATGAGCAAAGTAATTTTTATGATTTAGATAAACTTTTTCCAAACCGAAAACAAGGCGAAAATAGTTTAATTTTTTGGGCAAATACAGAAAACGGAGGCGAAGTTTGGGCAACTAATAAACCTGTTCCTCCTAGTTTTGTGAATGAAATTTTACCGAATGCGTATATTTTTCCTTTTTATATCTATGAGAAAACTGAAAATGGAATCAAGAAAAAAATCAATTTTTCAAAAAACACCCTTCATAAATTCAGAAGAGGATACGCAGCAGCTTTCGAAAAACGAACCGAAAAAGTAGAAGAAGCTATCCAAACTTTATTTGATTTGTCTGATTTTGAGTTTTTGCAAGTCAATCAAGAATTGGCTTTCGAATTAAGAGCTTTGTCTAACCTAATAGATAAAGATGAAAGCAAAATGACAAAAGAATTGAGGGAAAATTTGTACAATCCAGAAACGAATACTTACATACAATTTGAGCAAATCAAAAAAGCTTTTACAAATACAAAACGAACTTTTGAAAGGTTAGAAAATAAAGCTGCACGAAATAAAGAAAGTTTTGAAACGCTAAGAAATTATTTCAACCAATCAGAAAAAGCGATTGAGTATATAGAAAATTACTGGCAAAAATTGGAAGGCGAAGAAGCTGATAATTTTGTAGTTCCGACAGAAGAGAATATGACCAATGAACTCATTTTGGGATATATTTTTGCCGTTTGGCAGCGAAAACTTTTCAAAACTAAATACAAAGAAGAGCTGCAACATGAAGCTCCACGTATTCCGATTTATAAAGATTTTCATCATTTTGCTAATCAAGGAGAGTTTTTGTTACAGAAATATCTCAAAGAATCGAATTCTAAAATAGAATTTGAAATTGTAGAAATTTTTGAAGAAAAAGTAAGCAAAACTAAAAAGTCTTCCAAAATTTGGTTTGAGAAAGAGAATAAACTTTGGTACGACAAAACTACTTTTTTACAATCTGAAAAAGAATTAGGTTTTGATAAAATCAAGGGTTTTCAAGTCAATCAAAAATCTTTTTTAGAACTTACTTTGAAGTATTTGAGAAAAAATAAAGTAGATTTGAATGAAGGAAAACAGATTTTGGAAAATATAATTGAGTTTGTAGGTAAATTTTAAACTGTCAGTAAGACACTGACAACGGCAAGAGTAAACCCTCGTTGACGGCAAAGCCTCAACGACGGTTACAGCGTTTAATATCGATTCAAATAATTACGAATATCCATTCCCCAGTTGAGTTTTTCACGCAACGTTTTGAGGAAACTATCGCCATCCAAGCGAATCATTTTACAAGTATAATTACATTTTCGGACTGCCATTTGGATTGTATTATCTACTTTTCTTGAACGAGAATCTAAAGAAACCAAAAAGTTTTTGCTGCGTCCTTCTATTTCAAAAGCAATTACACTTTCTGTCGGAACAATCAAAGGACGTACATTCAAATTATGAGGACTGACAGGAGAAATGACAAAATTATTCGATTGAGGAACGACCACAGGCCCTCCAACGCTCAACGAATAACCCGTCGAACCCGTAGGCGTAGCGACAATCAAACCATCTGCCCAATACGAATTGAGATATTCGCCATCAATATAGGTATGAACCACAATCATAGAAGAAGAATCTCGTTTCATAATTGCAAACTCATTGAGCGCAATATTTATACCTTTAAATAAATCTCGGTCAGCTTCTAATTCTAATAAAATACGTTCATCTAGCGTATAATGTCCTGCCATTAGACTTTCTAGTGCGCTATGAATTTGCTTTTTTGAAGTCGTTGCCAAAAAACCCAAACGTCCTGTATTTATTCCTAAAATAGGCACATTTTGATGTTGTACGATGGTGGCAGCCTCCAAAAAAGTACCGTCTCCACCTACACTAAGCATCAAATCTACACCAGAAAGATGATGAGGAGCTGAAAAAGTACCGACAATATTCGGATGGAAATTAATAGAATGAAGCAGCCTATCAAAATCTTTTGAAATGACAATCTCTACTCCATAATTTTCTAATTCTGTAAAAATTTGTTTTACAAAAAAAAGTTTACTCTCTGCAATGTCTTTACTATGTATGGCGACTTTCTTCAAAATAAAAAAGGAATTTTTGAGTATTTTATTGATTACTCTTTTACAAAAACGATTAGACTACCAAATTACTACAAAAAAATGGTTAATCATTAATTCAAAAAATAGAAGTAGATAAAAAGGCTGTTTTTCTTAAAATTAATTAGGCTTTTTGATTTTATCTCCCATTTTGAGACCTTTCAAAACCTCAATATTTATTCCATCAGAAAGTCCTAAGGTCAGATAACGCTTTTCAAAAACATTATCACTTGTCTGAACTTCTACATAAAGGGCATCTGATTTTGGATTTGAAGTTTTGTTTTCTGTTTGGGTAGAATCTTGGGTAGAATCTTGGTTAGAGTCTTTTTTGTTTTCTTTCTTATCTGTTTTATTGCCTTTTTCTTTATTCTTACTCTCCTCTTTTTCTTTGTTTTTGTCAGCCGATTGTAGCCACGCTTCTTCAATTACCAAAACATTATCTTTTCTTTCCAACACAATATCTGCATTGGCACTATATCCAGCACGTACAAATTGATTTTCTTTCAATTCTACATCTGCTTTTATAGGAAATTTGATTGCGCCCTCTTCTTCTATTCCTTTTGGAGCAATAAAACCTAGTTTTGCGTCAAATTTTTCATTGTCTATTGCGCCGATTGTCAAGACCAAATCCATTCCTTTTTTGAGTTTTCCTACTTCGGCTTCATCTACTTTTCCTTCAAAAATCATATCGCTCAAATCTGCAATGGTTGCAATGGTTGTTCCTTCATTGAAGGTATTACTTTCGATTACATTTGCTCCTACTTTTACTGGAATATCTAAAATAATTCCACTTGTGGTAGCTTTTACGAGTGTTAAGGTGCTAGAAGAACGGCTAGAAGTTCCTTCTCTGACAATAATCAAACTTTCGGCTGCTGCGCTCACTTGGTTTTTTGCTAAATCATAATCGTCTTTTGCTGACATATATTCACGTTCTGCAATTACACCATCATCAAAAAGCTGTTTTTGTCTTTTCATTTCACGCTCACGCATATCCAAAGTGAGCCGAGCTTGTTCCAAATTATTCTGAACATTGGTAAGATTTGTCATATTTGGAATGACTTTTATTTTGGCAATTACATCGCCTACTTTTACTTCTTGTCCTGCTTCAAAAAATATTTTGTCTATAATCCCAGAAACGGCAGGCTTTACAGTAACTTCTTTTAGAGGAACAATCGAACCCGTAGCTACCGTTTTTTTAATAATCGAGTCCATTCTTGGAGAAACTAATTCTACATCTTCTTGTATGTCTTCTTCTTGATTGATAAAATAATAAACAACAAAAATACCCATAGCTATCAAAACAAGAGCAAACAAAGCAATAGAGATTTTTTTCATAACAGCAGTAAATAAATTAGAAAAATAATATAGAATATTCTGA
>PFKD01000093.1:0-3901 GCA_002784125.1 Flexibacter sp. CG_4_10_14_3_um_filter_32_15 | reverse complement strand
TGTGCAAAGGTCGTTTTTTCCATAGCGAAGGGTTTGCAAACCCTTCGCTATGGAAAAAACAAAACTATATGTTGTTGTAAAACATATTTGCGAAAGTCCTATTTACTGAAAAAAACAGCATACAGCAAATAGAAATACTTTTGTTAGATTTAGCAATACGATAGAGTAGAATGTACTTATTCTTTTTGTTGGCACTATTTTAGCGAATCTTTGTATTAAGAGTAGAAAAGTAAAATTATTTCTTCTACTTATCAAAAAATAACTACTACATCAGAACTTATAAATGGTATCTTTGTGTTATCAATTTTGAAAAAAGAAAATCAAAATAATCATATAAACTATTCTATCAAAAAACTCTACAAAACATTTACAATTATGAAAGCACTATTTTTTCTTTGGATAACTTTTGGATTGGTTTGGGGAGTTTTTTCGGCTTCTCCAACTTTTGCACAAACAGAAGATGAAGTCATAAATACAGCCAAAACAGCTATTGGTGCAGGTTCTACCAAAGAATTAATCAAACTTTGCCACGATGCCATTGAAATAGGATTGGGCGACCAAAAAGCAACTTACAGTCAATCTCAAGCCGAATTTGTATTGAAAGATTTCTTTACAAAAAACCCAGCCAAACAATTTGAATATATCCATAAAGGAGCTTCAAAAGAAGGGTTGAAATATGTAATTGGAAAATATACAGCTACAAATGGAAATACATTTAGAGTTTATATTTTGGTAAAATCTACTGCTAATGGGTACAGAATTGATACGTTAGATTTTAGCAGAGAATAAAAAAAATAAAAAATCTTTGTCAGAATGCCCCCTCTCACTTTAAGATTTTAGTTTTAAAATAGAATATCCTTTTTTTGTCATTCCTGATAAAGAAAGGATTTTTTTAGTAATTTTGGAATATATTTAAACCCTAAGGAGCTTTAAAGACCCTTAGGGTTTTGAGTGAAAAACTAATTAGATAAAACAAAATGGCGAAGAAGAAAAATTCCAAATCAAAAATATCTACTAAAGAAACACAACCCGTTTCAAATGTAAATTCAAAAAAAACAACTCCAAAAAAGCAAACAGAACCTACGACAGAGGATAGCAATGTTCTTTTTTCGCCTATTTCTACAAAACTGGCTTTGATTCTGACACTCGTTGCAGCGTGTTTGTATTTTGCTTTTTCGTTTGTTTCAGAAGGATTTTATCAGCAAGACGAGGCTGTTCATTATGTTTCGATGAAGCGTTTTTGGTTTAATCCAAATAGAATATTGAGTAACTGGGAAAAACCAGGCTTTAAGCTCGTTTATGCTTTGCCATCACTTTTGGGAGTTCATTTTGTTACTTTTTTTAATTGTCTTTTGGCTGCTTTTTCTGGTTTTTTTGCCTTCAAATTAGCTCAAAAAATCAATCTCAAAATTCCTGCTTTGGCTCTTATTTTCTTGCTTACTCAGCCGTTTTGGATTGGTCTTTCTTTTCGTAATTATTCCGAACTTTTGGCTGCTTTTATTCTGATTGTAGCCGTTTATCTCAATGAAGACAAAAAATATGCGTTTGCTGCCTTGGCTGTCTCGTATATTGTCTTTATTCGACAAGAATTTTATCCCTTTTTAGCACTTTATTTTTTCTTTCTGCTTTATAAAAAACAATGGCTTCCTGCACTTCTGACAGGTGTTTTTCCACTTATACATAACTTTTGGGGTTTTGCACTTACAGGAGATTTTTTGTACTTATTAAATCAAGTTTTGAAGACAAGTAGCGAAATAGGCGACCAATATCCTAGACAAGGTTTTGAGCATTATTTTTTGATGTCTGCGACAGTTTATGGAGGAATTATTATTACTTTGATTGTTGCTTATTTTACTTTAAAAGCATTTCAGAAAAAAATACCACATATTACAGTTGCTATTCTTCCAACACTTTACTTTTTGATGTATTGTGTTTTTAATATTCAATCTGTTCCGATTGGCCCTGCAACGGCTGGAAATTTGCGTTATTTGATTATTGTTGCACCTCTTTTTAGTGTTTTGGCTGTCTTGGCTGTGGAAGAATACAGAAATACGAAAGATGCATGGAAAGTAATTTATGCGCTTATTCCGATGGCTTTTTTGGTAGGGATTTATATGACTTATCCTGACAATCAAATTATGCTTTTGGATGACGATTATGCTGCACGAATGGCACAAGCAGGACGAGATTTTCAAGTAGAGCGTTATTTTGCGCCTTTGATTGCTGTTGGTGGAACAATTATTATTCTTATTATTGGACTTTCATTTTCTCAAGCCAGAATTGCTTTTGCCGTTTTTGCTATTTTTATGGCACTTATTACACTCAAACCAAAACCACTTTCTGAGGAAGATTCAAGTGTGAAAAGTATGGCAAAATGGTATGAAAACTTTACTAAGCAGTATGGACAAACGCCTATTTTAGTCAATCACCAGCTTTTTTATTATTACTTAGATGAAACACCCGAAACCTTTGAAGTTGAACCAAAATCAATAGATTCTACAACGGTGGCAGAGCTTCCTCAAAATGGTCTTATCTTTTGGGATTCTCATTATTCGTATCGTCCAGAACAAAATAAAGCCATGCTCAATTATAAATTTTTCTTAGAAAACCCTCAAAAATTTGATAAAATACAAGAGTTTTGGGCAAATGATAGAAGTTTTGTAGGATTTGTATTTAGAAAAAAATAACTTTAGAAGTTAGATTTTAGAAGTCAGAATTGAACCACAGAGCCAAGAAAGCAAAGGAAATGGAAAGATTTTTTTGCAATAAATAGTCTTTTAGAATTACGAACTGCCAAAGCAGCAAAGCCAATTACGAATTTTGTTCATTAAAAAACGCATTGATTTATACTAAAGATTAAAAAAACGTAGTTTGCCACCAATTCCTAATTCCCAATTCCCAATTCCCAATTCCCAATTTTACATTATATCAACAATCTTAGCATAGACATCATCCCACAAAAAGGCTTTTATTTCTCCTGTGTGCAGTCTTAAAATAAGTAAGTTGTATTTGTCGGTATGGTCGCCAATTCCTAGACGGTAGCCTGTTGCTCGTGTATGAGGGTGTAAACCAAATTTTTCACAGTTGGGAAGAACTGTCCCAAGTGCCACCGAATTAAAATCAGCAAATTTAGAGCTAAAAAAAATATTTTCTTTTAATGTATTTATTAAATCTGGATTATTAAGTTTTAGTGTTTCTTTATCATACATTTGCTCTGGATCGGTATTTAATAAATCTTTTATTGCTAAATCTGCTCTTCGTTTTCGCTCTTCTTTTGCATTTATTTCAGCATAAGCCATGGATATTCGAAGTTTGTTCATGAGATTATTTTCTCCTTGTAAATCTTCTGCAGTTGCCCCATAAGCAGACCTCCAACGAATATTCAAACGCAAATGACGACGTACATCTTGAAGAGCCAAAAAACGAGCCTCCAATTCATCGGGTTCAAAATTACCAACATTTGCAGCAGTTACGGCATAAGGTGCGTATTCACTTTCAAGTTGTGCTAAACTTTTGGTAGGGCGAATGAGCTTACGAGTAGAATCGTTTGGAGAAACTGTCGAATCTTGAATTACAATGGCTTCATTCAGTTCTCCTGTATTTGTACTAGAATCTTTTTCTACATAATTATCTTCTGTAATAACGATTTCCAAATTAGTAGAATCATTTTGAGCCAAAGAATAATTTGCTTGTATAAAAAAAATAAAAAAGAATGCCGTAATTATTTTAATAGTAAAATTGTTCATTTTTGGAAGTTAGAATAGGTTTTTATTAGGAATATGTATGCCGATAATTGTTAAAATTACTTTGAGTACAAAGTTATTAGGATTTTAATTTAACATGAGTGACATTTATAAAATCTAAAATAGTCCTTTCCTAGCAACAAAGTTGCGTAACCTTT
>PFKD01000035.1 GCA_002784125.1 Flexibacter sp. CG_4_10_14_3_um_filter_32_15 | reverse complement strand
GAGTAAATTCAATTTACAAAGTTAAAAACTAGCTTGATTTGCTTTAAACGAGTACAATTTTTTTTCGTGCGTTTGCCCTAATAAATTATTAAGTTTAGCAAAAATAATGGGAATATACTATACTTTTGTTAATTAAAAGATTAGAAATTAATAATTGCGAAAAATCAATCTTAATTTATGAAATACATATACGCTACAAACAAAATATTTTACTTTATTTTTTTTATTTTCTTAGCCTTCTCTTTATTTTTATCATCGTGTGGAATGAGCAAGGAAGAAAAAATAAATGATGCTTTCTTGAAAGATAGTTTGCAATACGAACAAACCAAATTATTAAAACAATCAAATAAAGAGATTTTAGAAATTGATACAGCTATGAATAATCCGAATTCGAAAGACCCTGCAATCCCTGTTTTTGATGATTAGGAGTAAAAATAGAAAATATAATCACAAAATGAACTACAAATCCAAACATCAAGTTAAGAATTTAAAACCAACTAAAAAGTGTACTAAGAAGCCGTATTATTTTTTGTAAATTTGTGCTTTAATATGAAATACATCAAAAACAACATATAGAATTATCCTTATGAGTAAAGATACCAATGCCTCAAACGTCAGAGTTCGTTTTGCGCCATCTCCCACAGGTGCATTGCATATCGGAGGAGTCCGTACTGCCCTTTTTAATTATTTATTTGCCAAAAAACATGGTGGTGAGTTTATCATTCGTGTAGAAGATACTGACCAAACTCGTTTTGTAGAAGGTGCAGAAGAATATATTTTGGAAGCTTTAGAGTGGATTGGAATTACGCCTACTGAAAGTCCAAAACATGGAGGACAATATGCGCCTTATCGCCAGTCTGAGCGCAAGGACATGTATAAAGACTACGCCATGCAACTTATCGAAAATGGCCATGCTTACTATGCTTTTGATACTTCGGAAGATTTAGAGGCTATGAAAGAGCGTTTGAAAAATGCAGGTGTTGCATCTCCTCAATACAACAGTATCACTCGTACACAAATGCGTAATTCTTTGACTTTGCCAGAGGACGAAACAAAACGTCTTTTGGAAAGTGGCGAAAAATATGTAGTTCGTTTGAAAGTTCCACGCAAAGAAGAAGTTCGTCTGAATGACATGATTCGTAATTGGGTGGTTGTTCATTCGTCTGCGATTGATGATAAAGTTTTGTTGAAATCTGATGGAATGCCTACGTATCATTTGGCGAATGTTGTCGATGATCACTTAATGAAAATTACACACGTTATTCGTGGCGAAGAGTGGCTGCCGTCTGCTCCTTTGCACGTTCTTTTGTATCGTTATTTGGGTTGGGAAGACACAATGCCAAAATTTGCTCACTTGCCTTTGATTTTGAAACCAGACGGAAACGGAAAACTTTCAAAACGTGATGGTGCAAAATTCGGTATGCCTGTTTTTCCTTTAGAATGGAATGGAAAAGGTGCAGAAGATGAAAAATTTGACGGTTTTAGAGAATGGGGTTTTGAACCTGCTGCTGTCGTAAACTTTTTAGCTCTTTTGGGTTGGAATCCGGGGAATAATGAAGAGGTTTTTTCAATGGAAGAATTGATTGAAAAATTTGATATTTCAAGAGTAAATAAAGCAGGTGCAAGGTTTGATTTTGATAAAGCAAAATGGTTTAATCAACAATATCTACGCAACAAACCAAATAATGAAATAGCTGATTATTTAGCTTCGCAACTGGTTTCTAATTCGTTGGCTGATACTTCTTATTTAGAAAAATTAGCTCGAATACTAAAAGAAAGAGCCGTATTTATGAGTGATTTTTGGGAAGGTTCTAAAGTATTTTTACAAGCTCCTTCTGAATATGATGAGCAATTAGTAGCCAAAAAATGGAATGCTGACGCTGTAAAAGGATTAAATTCTCTTGTAGAACTTTTAGGCAAAACAGAATCATTGAATGATGAAGCACAAACAAAACAACTTGTTTATGACGCTGCAACTGCTGCAGGTGTAAAAATGGGTGTTGTTATGTTGCCTTTGCGCTTGGCTTTGACAGGTGCAGGTTCGGGCCCTGATTTGATGGAAGTAGCTACTCTTTTAGGAAAAGAAGAAGTTATTGCTAGAATTGAAAAGGCTATTAGTGAACTGGAAGTGAAGGCTTAGTTGAAAGCATGTCGTTTGTGAGGACACAAACCACGGTGAGATAAATTAAAAAAGTCTAATCTCGTTTTTGAGGTTAGACTTTTTTGTTACTTCAAAAATTTGATTTTTTAGACTTTTAAGAATCATACAACCTAGAAATCAAATCTTTTCTTCCTAATTGCAACATCGTTTTTTCTATCTTGTTAATATCTTCTAAAGGAAATGTTATGGAAATTAAATCTTTAATTTTTATATCTAACAAACGATGAATAATCATTAAATCTCTTGTAGTAAATGGATAAACTCCATTCATAAGCTCAGAAATATAAGATTTACTATGGTTTAGTATTTTACCCAAATCTTGTTGGTTTAGATTAAATTCTACTAATTTTGCTTTGATTATTTCCTTTCGTTTGGTTAAAAACAACCTTTCTTTTTCTGCAAGAAGTTCAGCATAATCACTTTCTTTTAGTTTCTCTTCTGTAATGATTGAATCATTACTCCAGTTTTTGGTTTCATATTCTTTTATGATAGCTCGCAACTGTTTTCTAATTTCTTTATATTTTGGATTCTCTGAAATTAGTAATCGAAGTTTTCTCTCTATAATCAACGCACGCTCAAATTCTAATTCATTAGAAATTTGCTTGTTTCTTAGAATAGCTTGATATACTTGTTCATATTCTCGTTCCATATTTTTGAAATTTAATTTATCCATTCACGATCTTTCAACCATTTATGGATTGTATCTTTGTTATTTTTAAATGTTTCTTCGTATTTATCATGTGAGCCACACCAAACAATGGTAACTTCACCATCTTCTTCAAATTCTATAAGTATTAATGTTCTATGAACATTAATATTGAAGAAATAAAAACCATCAGAGTGAACAGAATCTGCATCGGGTCGTATATTTTTTAATTCTTCCTGTGTTTGAAAAGTATGATTTTCTAAATCTCTTACCAAATCATCAATAGCCGTTTTCAAAGCTATATTCCCTTTATTTTTTCTTTTAAGTTTTTCAAGTTGCTTTTTACCTACTATTTCCATAAACGATTACTAAGATAAAAAAGTTCTAATAAAATCAGAACTTTTAAGTTTAAAATATTTATTGCACAAACTTATTACCCAGCAACCAATTTAATAATACTTCCTTCCGTTTGATTTTTTTGAATGTGTAAATGTGTTCTGATTTCTTGTTGAAGACTTTCTACATGCGAAATAATACCAACCACTTTGTTTTCTTTTTGCAGACTTTGCAAGGTATTAAGGACAATTTGAAGCGAATCATTATCCAAAGAACCAAAACCCTCATCGATAAAAAAGAACTCTTGTTGTTTTCGCATACTCTCCGAAAGTGCCAACGCTACACACAAAGAAGCCTGAAAAAGCTGTCCACCCGAAAGCGTTTTGATAGCTCTTGTTTTGCCTTCACTCAAAAAATCTCGTACTTCAAATTCATTGGTTTCATTCAAGATAAGTTCTAAAGAATGATGCGTTAGTTCTCTAAAACGAACATTTGCCAGCCTACATAAATTTCTCAGATATTCTGTTGAAGCAAAATCAACAAAACCACCACTTCCTCCTTTAAAAAGTTTGGTAAGCGTTTGTAGATTATCTTGTCTTTGTAAAAGTTTGGATAATTTTTTCTCTAAATCTTCTTTTTCTAATTTATCTTTTTCGGCTTTTTTGATTTCTTGATTGATGATAGTTTGCTGCGAATTATCTTGTTTTTGCTTGTTTGTAAGTTCCTTTATTTCTTTTATGAGTTTCTCAAAAGAGTCATTTTCATAGCTTTTTCCTTCAGTTTGCTTTTCTAGTCTTTGATATTCTTCTAAAGTTGTTTTTAGATTTGTAAAGAAAGTAGTTATTTCTTTTCGCTCATTATCGGTATTGATGTTTTGCTTTAAAATGGTTTCAATATCAGTTTGAGAAAACTGCTTTTCTGAATTTTGATTTACTTCATTATTTAACTTTTCTATTTTTTGTAAAATCTGTTTTTGATTACTTTCTAATTCTTGATTCAGCGTTGAAAATTGAGAAAGAATTGATTTTAATGTTCCTTCTAACTCACTTTTTTGATGAAAAAACTGTTTTTCTTGTTCTTGATTTTTTAGAAATTTTTGTTCTGCCAACTCTGCATTTTTCTTTATTTCTACAATCGTTTTTTCTAATTCTGAAATTGAAGAGTTTAGGTACAACTGACTTACCTTTTCAGAATTTCGTTCTAATTCTTTTATTTGTCCAGTTTGTGAGGCGTGTTCTTGTTTGATTTTTTCTAAACCTTGTTTGTATTTTTCTATTTCGGAGATTATTTTTTCGGTATTTTGTTCTAATTCTGAAAGCTGAGTTTCTGATTTTTTGATTTGAGTTTGAACCTGTTTTTGTTCTTTCTGAATGTTCAAGATTTCAGTTTTAGATAAATTTTTCCATTCTTTTTCCTTCTCTAAAAAAAGTTTTTGATGAGCTGAAAATTCAGTTTTAATTAATGATTGCTTTTGGATTTGTTTGTCTAAATTTTGTTTTTTTTCTGTAATTTTTTCTATAAAACGACTTAATTCTGTTTCTTCTTTTTGAAGTGTTTTGAGATTTTGTTCGTCTTCTTTTTTCTGTTTTTTGAGTGATTTCAAATTACTATCAATATTTTCTACATCTAAAATATTGGGGTGTGCTTCCGAACCACAAACAGGACATGGCTGACCATCTTCCAATGCATGAACGGCTTGATGAAGTCCTTTTTGCATCGTCAGTTTTTCGATTTCTTGATTTGTTCTTTCTATATTTCTTGTTATCTCTTTTTCAGAAAGTTGTAGTTTATTGGTTTCAAAAGTAGTTTTTTCTGTTTCTATTTTTTTAAGTTCTAATTTTGCATTTTCTACTTCTGCATTAATTTCAGACTGATTTTTTGATAGCGTTTCATTTTTATCAAACCAAATAAAAGCATTTTGCAGGTTTTCAGTATCAATTATTTTACTTTTAAATTCTGAAACTCTCTCTTTTTCTTTACTAATTGCTGACTTAATTTTTTCAAATTCTTCTTGTTTTTGAAGAATTAGATGTGTTCCTTTTTCTATTCTTTCAGCTTTCTTTGTATATTCTTTTTTTGCTTCTTTGAGCTTGATAAGTTGATTGATAGGTTCAATTTGCTCTAGTTTTTTTAAGTTTTCTTCTTTTTGGATAGAAATTTCTTTTTGTAACTCAACTGTTTTGTCATAATTTTTTTGAGCCTTTTGAAGATTTTGTTCTGTTTCTTTTTGTTTTTCTTTGATGGAATTTAGATTTGTATTCAATCTTTTTTGGTCTTTCAAATCCTGTTCAAATTCATTTTTTACTAGAATAAATTCATTCAAGTTTTCATCTCTCTTTTTGATTGTTTCTTCTTGAGATTGCAGTTTTTGAAGTTGAATCTGTTTTTTGTTTTTCTCTTCAAAAATCGTTTTAATGATTTCTAACTGACTTTTTTGTTCGTTTTTTTGATTGATTTGCTTTTCTTGTTCTGAAGTTAATTTTGTAAGATTCTCTAATTCAGTTTTTTTATTTTGAATAAAATCATCTGTCAAATATTCAAATTGATGCGAAATCACATTCTCAATTACTTCAATTTTGTTTTCAGTTTCTTTTCTCAAACTCTTTGTATTTTCTGATAAATCATATTCATGAAGCGAAAAAATATCTTTTATCATGTCTATTCTAGCAGCAGGTTTGAGCTGTAAAAACTCGGCAAACTGTCCTTGTGGAATAATAACCGTTCTTTTAAAATTATCATACGAAAGTCCGATAGCTGTTTCTACTTCGCCAAACTCAATAGCTTGCCAATCATTACCTATTTTCTTAGCAGCTTTTCGTTCGTTAGTAGAAATTTTATCAAACTGTTTTGAGTTTCGTTTGGCTATAAATTCACATCTAAAATGGTCTTTTTCCTTTCCTGCTAGAAACTCAAAATTTATCTCAACGACATCACAATCAAGATTCATCATGTTGTAATATCTGTTGTCGCCACTAATATTGAGTTTGTCTGTCTTGCCAAAAACAGCAAAGGTAATAGCTTCCAAAATGCTAGATTTTCCACTCCCAACCTTTCCAAAAATGCCGAAAATACCAGCTTCTGAAAGTGTATCAAATTTGATAGTATGCTTTTTTTTGTACGAATAAAGACCGTTGATAGATAATGAAATTGGAAACATTTGTTTAGGAATTGGGGGTTAGGAATTGGGAAATAGGAAATAGGAATTGGGAGTGAAATTATTTTGCAATAAAAATAATTACTCTTTTTCTCTCAGCAAATCATAATTTATGGTAGAAGTAAAATTTATTTTCATATTACCAAGGTTGAACTGCATACCATTTGCTTGATTGGCATCTGCACTTTGCTTCTGCAATTTATTCAATTTCATCTGAATTTTTAGTACAACTTCTCCTTCTGTGAAATATCCTTTTTCTATATCAAAAATAGACTCTCCTTGTCCTTTTATTTTTGGTTTGTCTTCTTCTTTAATTTTACCTTCTAATTTTGGGTTTTGGTATTTATCAATCAGAATATCGTTTTCCAATGTGTATAGATTTCCATTGATAGATTTGAGCGTAAGAGTTTGAAATCCAGTCATGATTATTTTTTCATCTGCAGACGGAATAGACATATTTGCTTCTATTTTGACAGACTCACCTACTTTCAAATCCTTTGTCGGAATTGGTAATATTCCAGTAGAAAACAACTTCATAGCTTCACTTATCTCTCCTTCTATTGTGCCATCAGGTTTCAATCCCTTGATAGACATATCGGTAAGTTCTTCGTTTTCTACTTTCATATTTTGTAAAAGTATAGTACCCATTTCTCCCATATCCATATCCTCTAAAGCAAGATTTGCTTTTCCGTCTTGGGTAGGTATAATTGTCAGCTTTCCTTTTGCCGTGTTTGTGATTCCAAAACCCAAAAAAATTCCTCCCATCGGGCTAATTTCTGTTTTTTGAGTGAAATTATAGTTCAGTTTATCAAAATTTTGAAATTTCCATAGTATTGCTCTTTCATTTTCAGAATCTGAACAAGAGGTAAATAAAAGAAAACTCAAAGCAATCCCAAAAGCAAAATTTATTGATATTTTTTTCATGTCGTTTCAGTAAAATAATTGTAATTTGAAATAATGTAAAGCTATAAAAAAATAGCCATTAAAATTATACTATTAGTAATAATTCTAATGACTATTTTATGCGTGTTTTGACTACTATTTGTTAAGTGTTGAGATAAATTAGTCCCAATCTTTAGTTTCTCCTAACTTCACTTTTTGAGCATTTAGTACATAAGGTTTAGAACCATAACGTAACAAAACAGCAACTACATAAGAGTCTGTTAAATTGTCATTACGAGTAAGATTGATTTGGAATGTTTTCTTGAATTTTTTGAACTCTCCCACATTTTCAGAACCAATTTCTTCTCCGTCTAATGCTGTGAAAGCACGTCTAGCCACATGATTATGAACAAAATCTTGAATTACAGCAGGAGCGTTATAATATTTGTCATAATTTCCACCTTGAAAACGTGAATCTCCAGAGAGGTAGTTTTGTTGTGGCGATACAATTCCGTCTTCTATTAAATAGATAAGCACTCGGTATCTGATAGAAGTATTTACATCTTTTCCAAAACCAACATGAGCCTGTACAGTAGCGATTGCATCAGCCTCATTGATATTTGTTTCTAAAGCAATTCCAACAGAAGTTGATGATGTTTCTAGTTGTTTGTCGATAGCTTCTGACCATTCTTCGGGGTGCATAAAAAGATCTCTTGAACTTGGCGAGGGCAAACGATTAATCAATCCACCTGGAAAACCTGATAAATTATAGCCTCTAGCTAAATTATCTAACAGTGCTTGATTCAACATTGGTTCAGTAGGAGAGCCACCATGAACAGCTACTCCGTACACACGGTTTGGATATTCTGCTGTATATTTATCCATCATTGATGTTCCCATTGGACACCAGCCACACCATGTACCTGTAGCTTCTTCGATAACCATTTTGTATGTAAATGTTTTAGGGATTGGACTAATTGCACCGTCTTGTGGATTTGGATCAGTATCACCACCAGTATCACCACCAGTATCACCACCAGTATCACCACCAGTATCACCACCAGTATCACCACCAGTATCACCACCAGTATCACCACCAGTATCACCACCAGTATCACCACCAGTATCACCACCAGTATCACCACCAGTATCACCACCAGTATCAGCATCTACAGGGTCAGTAGTAGGTTGTACAGCTTCATCTCCACCACCACATGATGCTAAAGCGAAACAAAATAGAAAAATAAGTAAAAAGTTAAAAGCGTATTTCATAGTATTATTGTATTAAAGTGTTTTTGAATGATTATTAGAAATTTAAAATAGTAAGCAATATATAGTTTTTGTTTGAATACTTATTCAAACCCTTAAAAAATATAATTCCAAACCTATTGTTCACAAAAATACGGCTATTTATTTAAAATACGAAATAGAATTTTGTATTTATTAAAAAAAATAAAATTTCAGAATAAAAAAATATTCTAAAATTTTCTTATTAAAAATAAACTAATTTAAAACTTACTTTTACTAAATTGTTTTAGTATGTACTCGATTTTTCTTTAAATTTTTTGATCTGACGACGCAAAGCTTCTACGGTTTCATCAGCAGCAGCTTCGAAGGTTTCTCCAGCTTCTTTAGCAAAAAGAGTTGTACCTGGTACATTTAAGCGAATTTCGACTACTTTTTCTTTCTTTGGGTCTCCTTTTTCAGTACGAATATAAACTTCTCCATTTATGATTCCGTCATAGAAAGTTTCTAGTTTATTTACTTTTGTTTGAATAAAATCGCTTAGTGTTTCGCTTCTGTCATTATCGACATAATACATTTCTAACTTCATAAAAATCGAGGTTAAGGTTAAAAAAATAAAATAGTATTTTTTTTATAAAAATCGTTATTGCAAACTGATTTGAAAAATTATAGTTTGTATTGAATTCTTTGTTAAATTCCTATTACATTCTAGCTTCAATCTACATAAATCATAGAATAAAAACAAGCACATGAACAGAAATTTTGATAATTTTTATCTCGTTTTAATTTTTATTTTGCTCTTATTATTTTGCTTTGGTAGGTAATGAGAATGAAAATATAGTTCCTTTTCCTTCTTCGCTATCAATCCATATTTTGCCTCCATTTCCTTCAATAAATTCTTTGCAGAGCTTGAGTCCGATTCCTGTTCCTTTTTCTTTGTGTGTTCCTAAAGTAGTAAAGTTTTCTTCATTGAATATTTTGGTTTTATTTTCTTTAGAAATTCCAATTCCTGTATCTACTACTTGTATAATCAAAAAATCATTCGCTGTTTCTTCTGATTTTACTAAAATTGTATCTGTTTTTCTGCAAAATTTTATAGCATTAGCAACTAAATTTCGAATGACTAAATCTATCATATTTTTGTCTGCATAGACGATTGTCTCTTGTGCGACTTGATTTGTAAAAGATAAATCTTTGCCTTTTATTTCTTTATCAAACAAATTTTCTTTGTTGGCTACCAGTTTATAGATATTGAATTCTTCTGGGTCAGCGTGTAGCCCACTCATTTGGCTTTTAGCCCAATAGACCAAATTATTCAATAAATCAGATGTATAATTTACATTTTTGATAATTTCTGGTAAGAAATATTTTAGTTCTTCTTCTGAAATTCCTCCTTTTTCAAATAAATCCAAAATACCTTTCAGTTGTGCAAACGGACTACGCAAATCATGTGAAATAATCGAAAATAGCTTGTCTTTTGTATCATTGAGGCGTTGAAGCTCTAGTTCTTTATACTTCAAATCACTTATATCTGTTACAAAAACAGTTATGTATTTCATTTTTTTATTTTCATCAAAAACAGGAAAGTATTTTCCATACGAATAGGTCATTTGACCATTCGGCAATATAATTGGGTCTGTAAATTCTACTATACTTCCTGTAAGAGCTTTGTTAATGTAGGAGTCATGAATTTCTGTAAGTTTGTTGGGTAGTACTTTGCTGTAATGCTTTCCTTCAATATGAGAAATGGGTAAGAAAAAATTATCCTCATACATTTTATTTGCTATTATATACTTTCCTTCTGTATCTATCATAGCTACAAAAATAGGCAGGTTATCAATGATGTTTCTCAAAATCATTCGCTCTTGATTAGCTATTTGTAGTTTGAGTTTGTTTGTATTGGCTTCTTCCAACTGTTTTTGATTTTCAATGATTTGGTTTCTCATCTCAATTTCTTTTTCAGCCTTTAATAATAAATTCTGAACTACTCGTTTGTTTTCTTTTCTTAGGCTACGAATATGGTCGCTCAAAGCTAAGGAAAACAGCCAAATTTCTAAGATTATACCAAAATAAACTGCATTACGAGTATACGTAAAATAAGGAATAAATCCATTGATAGTAGCTAAGAAAATTAATACAGAAGCAAACAAACATGTCCAACCGAGAGCATAAAAAAGACCATTTTTCTTTCGTTGAAATGTTACCCAATACGCAATAACAAGGTTAATTATTGCATTGATAATAAGAAAAGATTGATGTATTGGTTGAATTTTTTGTAATGGAATGAACAAATTAGAAAGTCCTAGCAGAAAAATTATGGAAATAATAAGTATCAAAAAATAATATAGTTTCTTATGATTTTTTCTTAGTTCAAGATAAAAAATAGTAATCAAACTAACTATTATTTCAATGGGTGTAATCCAAACCACAATATGTGTATGAGTCCAAACATAAAAATCTCCTTTTCCAAAAAACTCTGACCAATAGGTATAATTGTTGGCAAATGTAACCGAAAACCCAATTCCGAACAGATAAAATACATACAACAAGTAGAGTTTTTTACGAGTAGCAAAATATAAAAAGCTATTGTACAAAAACATAATTAAAAGTGCACCTACAAAACCTGCTGTTATAAAATCACCTTTATCTTTTTCTTGTTCTAAGGCGTGTAGGCTGCCTACCAATAAAGGCACTTCTAAAGAACGTCCACTTTTGACTTTTAAATAATAGGTTTGAACAGATGTATTTCCTTCTTTTTGAAGAGGCAACCAAAAAGTATTCGAAGGATATTTTTTTTCTTGTTCTAGCCTCAATACTCCTGTTTGAAAGGGCTTTTTATAATTTCCTAGTGAATCTGGACTATAAAAATCAATTTCCCACAAATAAGTAGTATTTATATTGAGCCAAATATCTGTAGAAGATTTATTTTGAGTTTGAAATTTGAACCAAAAAATACTTTCTGAGGAAGTTTCTATAAAAATATCTTTATCATGTAGCTCAAATTTTCCTTGTTGCTCTAATTTTTGAATTTTTTTGAAAGATAAATCTCCTTTTTGGTCTTCCAAGACATAAATTTTCTTTCCTATTTTTAATAAATCTGTCGAATGCTCAACTACTGTTACCTTATCCTGTCCAAAGGAATAAGTAACAAGTAAAGAGAAATATAATAACAAAATGATTTTATACATAAATTATATAAAAAATATTTTCTATACAGGGATAGCAATTAGCGAAGAGGAATGATTGTAAGGGAAAATCTACTAATCAATGTCAATATAAAGAAATTAATAAAATATTGACGAAATAAAATTAATTTTATCATTTCTTTATAAGTGAATTTTATCAATCTATATTATTTTAGTCAATTTTCTTTCCATTTATCCAAAAAACGAAACAAAAAATGCAGAAATTTAGTAAACCTCTGCATTTTAAAATTTTACTTCCAACTGTACCTATGCTTTCTGTTTTTGAAGATTCTTTTTGATAAGTTTCATCAGAACTGTGTAATCAACAGGTTTTGTCATATAATCATTTGCTCCTACTTCAAGACATTTTTTTCTATCTTCTTCAAGAGCCTTTGCTGTTACGGCAATGATAGGCAGGTCTTTCCATTTTTCTTGTTTTCTGATATTTTCGATGGTTTCGAAGCCATTCATAATCGGCATCATAATATCCATCAAAATCAAATCAATGGGTTCTTCTTCCAATATTTCTAATGCTTCTTTTCCATTAAAGGCTTCTATAATATCAGCATCGTGGTTTTCTAGGGCAGAAGTCATTACAAAAACATTGCGAATATCATCATCGACAATCAAAATGCACTTGCCTCTTAGGTCGTCGCTATTGTCTTCATCGGCTTCGTCAGCTAAATAAGACTCTAAACTTTTATTAACAACAGAATCAAAATCGGCTAGTGTTCCTTGATTAAAATGGTCATTGCTGCTATCTCTTTCTGTAAAAGTGGTTGGAGTAGTTTCTTTTTTTACATCAGCGTTTTGAGATTCATTTTTAGAGGAAGAATTCGGCTCTGTTTTTTTGGTTGGATTTTTTTCGTGTACTTGGTGCAAAAACATTTTTGCTTTATCCAAAAGTTGCGTATAGGCTTGTGGATGTTTTATGATTACACTCACCGAATACAAACGCATTTCTTCTTTTTCAGAAGTAGTCAAATCTTTTCCAGTATAAATAATTACAGGAATATTGAGGTTGTGTTCTTTTATGAATCTACAAAGTCCCATTCCTGTTCCTTTCTCTAGTTTCAAATCAGCAATTACGATGTCGTAATTTCCAGCTTCTAATTCTTGTTTGGCTGCTGTTTCGGTAGCCACTCCTTTACAAACAACGCCTTCTTTATCGAAGAGTTCTAACAAATAATTTTGTTGAAACTCATCATCTTCAACAATGAGCATTTGTTTGGTAGATTTATGAGAAATTCCACTCAAACGCAATACTTCATCACGAACAGCCTTTGCCTCAATTGGTTTTTGAAGATAACCAACAGCTCCTTTTTCAAGCAATTCTATATTTCTATCTCTAGCCGAAACAATCGTAATCGGAATATGACGGTATTTTGGTTTGGTTTTGATTTGTTCTAAAAGTTCTGCCCCTGTAATGTCTGGCAATCCCAAATCCAAAAGAACACCTATTGGATTAAAGTATTCTACATCTTCCCAAAACTCTTTTCCAGAAACAGCAATAATGCTTTTAAAACCTAATCCACGACTGATTTCTACCAAACTATTGGCATAATCTACATTATCTTCTACAATCAAAATAATATCATCACCTTCTTTTGCTATTTCTCGGTCATCTTCGACAGCAAGTTGAGCTACTCGTTTGAACCTGCGCTCGGCAGCTTTTTCTTTTACTTGGGCTACATCGTCAGCGTTTGAGTGTTGTTGTGGTCTTCGTTTTTTATCATAGACTACATCTAATTTTCGTTTTTTGGCATCTTCTTCTTCAATATGATTTTCGATTGGAAGAAGCATATAAAACTCACTTCCTTTTCCATGTTCAGAACTCAAATGAACTTCGCCACCTAGCATATTGGTAAGTTCACGAGCAATAGAAAGTCCTAGACCAGTTCCACCAAATTCTCTTGAAACCGAACCGTCGACTTGTTGGAAGGCTTCAAAAATAACTTTTTGTTTGTTTTGAGGAATACCGATTCCAGAATCAATAACAGAAATTTTGACAGGTAATTTTTCATGATTGCTTTTCGAAACACGCAATGTTACGCTACCCTTTTTGGTAAACTTAAAGGCATTGGATAAAAAGTTTTTGAGTACTTGACTAATTTTATCTCTGTCATTAAATAACTCAATGCCTAATTGGTCATCGACAATAAAATCTAATTTCTTTTGTCTAGCAAGTTCATCAAATAAAGGTTTGAGATGAGAAAGCAGTTCACTTGAATGGAAATGATAAATATTAACACTCATTTTTCCTGCTTCTATCTTCGAAATATCAAGAATATCATTAATCAAATTCAGTAAATCATTACCAGATTGATAAACAATACTACATTTCTGAATTTCTTTTTCGGATAAATTCTTAGAAGAGTTTCGACGAAGCATATCAGAAAGTAAAATAATCGAATTAAGAGGCGTTCGGAGTTCGTGCGACATATTTGCCAAAAACTCGGATTTGTATTTACTTGCTCTTCCTAGCTCATCTGCTTTTTCTTCTAAATCAGTCTGAATAACAGTCAGTTGTTCGTTACGAATTTGTAATTCTGCACGCTGTTTTTCAAGTTGTTCTTGTTGCTGTTGAAGTTCTTCGTTTGTTTGTTGTAGTTCTTCTGCTTGTTGCTGCATTTCTTCGTTTTGCTGTTGTAGCTCTTCGGATTGCTGCTGAACGTGCATTTGTTCTGCTTTCAAAAGTTCATTTGCTTTCTCTATTTCTTTTGCTTTTGATTGTGCTTCTCGTTTGGCAGATTGTGCTACTTCAAAAAGATTTTTGATACGTTCACTCTGTAAAGCAGAATACAAATGTGAAGAGATAAGCTCTCCCGAACTTGTAATAAGCTGTTTTTTGAGGTCTGTGAACGGCTCAAAACTCGCTAGTTCGATTATCCCACAAAGTTCTGTTTCATATAAAAGTGGAAATGTATAGGTAGAAGATGGCGTTTTACTAATCGTTCCTGTGGTTATGGTTTGAGAATTGTCAGGAATATTTCGGAGCATAATTGGTTTTTTCTCGTAGGCTACTTGCCCTACAACTCCTTCTCCCAAATGATATTCACTAGAAAGCCTATCTCTATCCGTAAAAGCATACGAACTATACAATTTTAATTTTCGGTCTTCTTCATCATAAATGTAAAGAACAGCACAACCGACTTGCAAAAATTCACCTAAAAAACTAATACTTTTCTGTCCTACTTCTTTTGAGGTAAAATGCCCAGAAAGTAACGCATTTAATTGATTTGCTCCTTCTTTTAAATAATGTTGATTGCGTAACGAGTGTGTCATTTCATTGAGTGCAATACTCAAATCATCTTTTTCTCCTCGTACATTAAGCTGAACATCATAATTTCCTTGTGAAATAGCATTTGCTTTATTTACAATCTGTCCAAGACTTCTTATAATTTCATTAAAACTTTGCCCTAGTTTTCCTATCTCATCGTTTCTACCTCTCAGTTTGAACTCTCCTGCTTCTAAATTTCCTAAAGCGACTTGTTCTGCTTTTTCTTCCATAATTTCGATAGGCTTACTTACTTGGCTCTTTATCCAAAAAGGAATCAAAACTGTAATTAGAAGCACCAAAAAGCCAAATACACCTAAATTAGTATAGGCTTTTTGTACTACCTTGTCATTATCTTCTTGTACTTTCGCTGCAATTTCTTCTTTCGTTTTTATCAAATCATCTAATGTATTTTTCAAGTCTTTAGATTGCTTTTCAAGGTTTCCATAAATCATTGCATTGGCACGTTGCAAATCTCCATCATCGATAGCATAAACTAAAGCAGAACGACGCAAATCTTTAAACTCTTTGAGTGATTCGGTAAATTTTGTATAAAGTTCTTTCTCCTTTTCAGAAGTCATTTTGCTTCCTAGCTCTTTTGTCCAGTCTTTTATTTTGTCTTCTTCTTCCTCTATTTCATCACGGTATGTTTTTCGTTGAGGAAGTGAATCAGACAGTATCACATCTCTAGTTTTGACTAAAGTCATTGGATAGGCTTCTGCAATGTGTGTAAGCAAACGCAGTCCCTCAAAGTGAACTTCGGAGACTTCTTGAGAACGCTCACGCAAATTTTCAACAAACTTTAAGGTAAGGAAAGACATAAATCCTACCACGACAGTAATGATAAGAAAACTAAGTGTTATTTTAGTAGATAATTTAAAACTATTAAACCATTTCATAAAGTGTGTAGGCTTTTAATTGGACTTTTAAGAACAGAAAGAAAACGAATTATATTTTAAGATTTTATCTAATTGATTTTTTAGATAATCTTTAAATAACAGAATTTGATTCAAATATCTTGCTTGTTTAGCTAAAATAAACCTTTTTTTCGACGAATGCTAACCCAAAGGCTGTTTATTTTTATTGTATTAATTTTGTCATTGGTTGTAGCACCAACAACGGTAGAATAATATACCTCATTTGCTGCAATTTTACAAAAAATAAGAATTAAAATAAACGTATTCCTTTTTTGCAAGTGATTTATTTGTTATTTTATCTTACTTTTGTTTGAAAACGAATGAATTTCAAAGTATTTGGATTCATTTATCACTAACCATTTATCATTAATCACTAAAAAGTTTGTTTTTCTGTTTCACTATTGGTTTTTTGGAAGTAAAATGGGTAGATATTTTTGACATTCTACTTGTCGGACTTTTGATTTATAATTTTTATAAGCTCGTCAGAGGAACGGTTGCACTTCGTGTGTTTATCGGTTTTTTGTCGTTGTATTTTTTGTATCTTATTGTACAGGCTACTGAAATGGAACTTTTGTCTTCTATTTTGGGGCAATTTATGGGCGTTGGTGTGGTCGCTGCTGTGGTTTTGTTTCAAGATGAGTTGCGTCGTTTTTTACTTTTGATTGGAAAAGCTCCAGCCTTTAATTCTGAATTTTGGAATAGTCTTTTTGGAAAAGACACAGCAAATATAATTTGGAATATTGATGCCATTGTAGACTCGACAAAAGAAATGGCTCGTACAAGTACAGGCGCACTTATCGTAATTTCTCGTTTTGATGATATGGAAAAATATGCTGCAACAGGAGATATTATCGATGCCAAAATTTCAAAACGGATTATTTCTTCTATTTTCTTCAAAAATAGTCCGTTGCATGATGGTGCAGCGATTTTTTATAAAGGTCGTATTATGGCTGCTCGTTGTAGGCTTCCCCTTTCGACCAACGAACAAATCCCAGCTTCTTTAGGAATGCGACATCGTGCAGCTATCGGAATGAGCGAAGGAACGAGTACACTTGTTTTGATTGTTTCGGAAGAAACAGGGCAAATTTCTATCGTAAAAAATGGCGATATTACAAAAAACCTTTCTCCTCAACAGACTCGTCAGATGCTCAATGAATATCTTTCTGCCAAAGAAAAAGAAATTGATGATGTGCCTTTGCCGAATTAGATTAAAAGCTAATTTTCTATTTCAACTTTAGTTATCTTCTTTTCTTAAAATGTATAACTGTTCTTTAATGTATTTTTTTGTCTTTGATAAGCCGTTACTATTATTCACGTTTCGCTGAAAGTAAAAAATAAAAATAAAATTGGTAAACTTGCTGCATGAAAATAAAAACAGAACGAGTTGATGACATTCCCTTGCTAATA
>PFKD01000161.1 GCA_002784125.1 Flexibacter sp. CG_4_10_14_3_um_filter_32_15 | reverse complement strand
ATTAGTAATTGTAATTTTATTTATCTTGTGTTTTATCTTAAAAATCACTCGCTAATCAGTTTATGTATTATTAATTTTGTACGACTACTTAAACCTTGTAATTGTAATATTTTTTCTGAACGTTTCTCAATCAATTTAGGACGATTTAGTTTCAGTTTTTTACAGGTTATTTCTCCTCTCAAACTATTATTTATAGAAACAACTAACGGACTTATAAAAAGCAGATGTTCAGAAATATCATCAACATAAGGGTTTAGAATTTTCCTACTGTATGTACCCTGCCATTTTTTAAAACCTCGTTGAGGGCTGCATTTGAGCCTCAACGACGGTTGGTTTGGCTCTATTTTTCAACCGTCAACGAGGTTTCACCGTCGTTGAGAATAAAAACTAAAAATAGTAGGATAGAGTAAAAATTGTCTTTGCTATCAAAACAAACGATGAGAAAATTATCAATCCTTTTATGAAGTATTTTCCCTAAATAACTACCCCACCTTAAAACCCATTACCAAAACATCATCTACTTGTTCCTCATCTTTTTTCCAATCCAAAAAGTAATTTTCTAGTTTTTCTTTTTGCTTGGTGTCTTCTAAATGAGCAATTTCTTCAAAAAGAGATTTCATTTTTTTCTTCATGAGTTTTTTACCTTTCTCTCCTCCAAATTGGTCTTGATAGCCGTCTGTACAAAGGAAAAAAGTAGTTGGCTGGTCTATTTTTAGAGTATGTGTTTCGAATAGTCGGTCTTTTTCATTGTTTTTCCAACGTCCACCGATAGGCGATTTTGCGCCCTCTATTTGTTTGATTTTTTTGTTTTTAACATAATAAAGTGGATTTTTTGCACCTGAAAAATTCATTGTTTTGGCTGTTGTATCATAGACACAAAGTACCATATCCATTCCATCTTGATTTTGCGTTTCTGATTGGCGCAAGGCTAATGAAACCTGTTCATGAAGATTTTGTAAAATAAGGGCTGGGTCTGTGATTTTTTTTCCGAGAACAATATGATTGAGTATATCATTTCCAATCATAGACATAAACGCCCCCGGCACGCCGTGTCCTGTACAATCGACAGCAGCAATACAAACTTTATCCTCTACTGTGGCAAACCAATAAAAATCACCACTCACTACATCACGAGGAAGCCACAAAACAAATGCTTCTTCAAATGAATTTTTAATTTCGTTGAGAGGTGGCAACATTGCTTTTTGAATACGACTTGCATAATTGATACTTGCTGTTATATTTTTATTTTGAATGCTGATAGCTTTACTTTGTTCTTCTATTTGTTGATAGGATTTTGCATTAACGAGCGCAATGGCAGCATAAACGGCAATATTTCGAATAATATTCAAGTAATTTTCGTTATAACTATACCTTTCAAAACTCTGAACGGTCAGCACGCCAATCGTTTCATTTTTATAAATAATCGGAATATAAATCAATGATTCTGGCATTTCACCTTCTAATACTTCTAGTTTTTGATTGGGAATAAAATCATTATATTCTTTTTCTAAATCTCTAATATTTATTTCTGCATTTTTATTAAAACAATAAGAAGGCAAATTATCATCACTTAAAAAGGTTTGATGAAAAGGTAACGTTTTGCCTTTTTCTTTTGCATTGATAAAATCTAGTGTGTTTTGTTCTTCATTATAAATACCAATACTAAATACAGAAGCATCTAAAAGTTGATTGACAGACTCATACACCATTTCGATAATCATTTCTACCGAAAGATTGGAGGTAATCTGTTTTCCAACTTCACTCAAAAGACTTACATTTTTATAAGCCGTCTCGACAAGGCGTTGTTGCTTTTCTAATTGGTCGTTTTGTTGTAAAATCTCTTCATTTTGTTGATTTACTTCTTCATTTTTTTCTTTTAATTGAATGGTTCTTTGATTGACTAATTCTTCTAGTTTTTCATTTTGTACTTTTATAGTTTTCATTCTATGTTTGTAAAACCCTACCGAAGCGGCTAACACAACTACTCCACAAAGCATAATAAACCACCAACTTCTCCAAAAAGGAGGTGAAATGTTTAGTGGTAAGGTTTTTTCTTCACTTTCTATGTTATCTCCATTAATTACTTTTACTCTAAACGTATAATTTCCTGCGAGTAAATTGGTGTAAGTGGCTTGTCTAATCGTTCTTGTTTTGTTCCATTCTTTATCAAATCCTTCTAATTTATACAAATAGGTATCATATTCGGGCTTATTAAAATTAGGAGAAACAAATTCGAAGGTAATGATTTTGTCTTGATAAGTAAGGCTAAGTTTTTCAATATTATTCAATGCTTTTGGTAATAAAATTCGTCCATTTCTTTCTTGATTTACTTTTATTACTTCTCCAAAAACTTTCAATCCTGTCAAGATAACATTTCGTTTTTCTGTGTTGGCTTGAATATCTTTGGGATAAAATGAATTTAGCCCTTCTAGTCCTCCAAAAAACATTTCGCCGTCTTTTGCTCTATGAAATGCACCTGTATTAAATTCTAAACTTTGCAAACCATCTCTTGTGTCATAGACAATTATTCTTCTGTCATCGGCTAGATTTTGGCTTTCTTCGTCATTCAAAAATTTGAAAAGTCCTCTATTTGTGCTTATCCATAAATTATCATCTTCATCTGCCAAAATCCCATAAATGGCATAATTGGCTAGTTCATTTCGTTCTCCCCAATGTTCAAAAGTTCCTGTTTTTTTATCCATTCTATTAAGTCCATTATTTGCTCCTATCCATAAATTCCCTTTCGAATCTTCTGTTACAGAACGAATCGTATTGCTACTAATGGAAGTAATATCACTTATATCTGAGGTATAAAATATAAAATCAATAGGTTCGTTTTGATTATTTCTAATCATCTTGACAATTCCTTTATTTGTACTTAGCCAAATTATATTTTCTGAATCTTCAAAAATATGCCAAATTTCGGTGTCTGTTAGATACCCTTTTAGTGTGTAGCCTAACTTATTTTTTTTAGTGATTGGAGCAGGAATGAGCTGAAAAATCCCATTAAAACTAGCTATCCAAATTGTATTTTTCGAATCTTCAAGAATACCTAAAAGTATGCTTTGAACCGAATTAGAATCATTACTCTGAAAAAGAGAAGTAAACTTTCCACCTTCTTTTTCCGAAAAGCTATCTAGTCGAATGATTGTAGTTCCTGCCACAAACCAAATTTTGCCACTATCCGTTTCTGTAATAAAATAAGCTCCTTCTGCTTGATAGTCTGTTGATTTATTTCCTTCAGTTATATTGTAATAAGAAATTTGATTTTTTGCAGTAGTATCATTCCGATTTATTCTTGAAATGACTTCATCGGTGCCTACCCAAAGCATTCCTTTTTGGTCTTTTATTATAGTCCATATATTTTTATCTACCAATGAATTTTTATTTTCTTTTTGATAAGAATATAAACGAAAACGATTAGCCAAAGGATTGTACTTTAATAAGCCAGCATCTCTAGTTCCTATCCATATCGTTCCATTTTTGGCAGCATACATGGTCTGTACTGCCCCTGTTGCATCCACAGAAGTATAGTAATTAGATAAAGAATTTTTTTGAGTATTGACTTTATAGATTACATAGTCAGAAGATACCCAAATTTCTCCATCTTGAGTTTCTATGATTTTATAAGTAAAATAATCTTTATTATTTGGAAGAAGAAAACGCTGAAAATTATCTGAATTATAAAGATGAATACAATAATCCGTAGCTACCCAAACTCTGTTTTTTGTGTCTTGGTAAATAGAAGTAATGCGAGTACCCAAAAGCGTTTGTGCGTCTTTTTCAAAAGAACGAAATATTTTTTTGGGATTTCTATCAGCCGTCCACAGATTCAATCCCTTTTCAGTTCCTATCCAAAGCTGATTTTGATTATCTATCAAAAGACTTGTAATTTCATTGCTTCCTAAAAGCAAACTATCTTTTTCTTGAGCGATATAATTTATAAAAATCTCTTTTTTTGTATCAAGTTTGCTCAATCCTTTTAGTGTTCCTATCCAAAGAAAATTTTTATCTTCCTTAATAGCAGTTATATAATTATTGACAAGTGAATTGTTTTGTTTATTGTTGTTCCGATACGTTTTGAATTGATTTGTATCTTTATCATAAACACACAAACCATTCGCTGTTCCTATCCAAATTCTGCCTGTTTGGTCTTCGTGAAGTATCTTGATTTCATTGTCTGGAATGGTCGTCGAGTCGCTACGAATATGCTTATAAATCGTAAATTTTTGTCCATCATAACGATTCAGTCCGTCGTCGGTGGCAATCCATACAAAACCATCTCTATCTTTCAAAATAGCATTGACAGTACTTTGAGATAAACCATTTTGAATAGTAAAGACCTCTACTTTTAGTGTTTTGTTAGTTTGAATTTGTTGTGCAAAACCAAAATTGACAAGAAAACATAGAGTAAGTAAGCAAGTGATTGACAAAAAATATCGTATCATAGTAATCATTTTTCATAAATTTTAAGACTTATAAATATAATTGATTGTTTGTAAGTGAACAAATTTATCTATCAAAAAATCTAAAAAAAATTTAATATAATTTTGATTTAATACACTATTTAATAAGTTTTCTTATAAAATATGATGTTTGATAGTCCACCGTCAACGAGACTAAAGCCGTCGTTGAGGTTTTTGAGAAGTAATCCTCGTTGATGGCGAAGTCTTAATGATGGTAGAAAAATAGCACAAAACTTTTAAAACAGTGTATTTAATCCATTTTCACTTCTTTTATATTATTTAGTTTTGCTTCTACTTCTTCCAAAATAGCTAAACGAAGAGAAAGTTTCATCTGACAGGTATTTGTAAATTCTTGATTTATTATTTCTAAATTGTAATCCTTTATTAATTTCATCACATCATTCATTCCCAAATAATCAAATGAAAAGGAAACAGTTTTTGTAATAATTTTCTGTTCAATTTCTGCATTTTCTAAGGCTTCGTGTGTTGAGGTTTTGTAAGCGTTTATTAGTCCACTTACGCCTAATTTTGTTCCACCAAAATATCGAATCACGACAACCAAAACATCAGTAAGATTAAAGGATTTGATTTGATTAAGGATAGGAGTTCCTGCCGAATGATTGGGTTCTCCGTCGTCGTTGGCTCTCCAAAGCTCGCCATTTTGTCCTAACTGATAAGCGTAACAATGATGACGAGCATCATAGTATTTTTTTCGTAACTCCTCTAAACGCTCTTTTATTTCGTCTTCTGTCCTGACTTGAAAGGCAAAAGCTAAAAATTTACTTCCTTTTTCTTTGTATTCTCCTTCGGAAGGTTCTTTTATTGTTAAAAATGTATCCATAAATAAAGTATGAGGTAAGAAGTATGATTTTAGAAGTAAACTCATTCTAACTTATTTTATTTTCTGTCTTATGTTTTCTATTTGCTCTTCCGAAAAATCAGTAATAGAACTTATTGTTTGATTATCTAACCCTTTTGAAATAGCATTTTTCACAATTTCTTCTTTGGCTTGTAATACTCCTTGCTCTCTACCCTCTTCTCTGCCCTCTTCTCTGCCCTCTTCTCTACCCTCTTCTCTGCCTTGTTCTCTGCCTTGTTCTCTGCCCTCTTTTCTACCTTCTTCTATTGCTGTCTGCATCACACTTTTTTCTATTCGTATATTTTCTTGATAACGTTGATAGCCTTTTTTCTCTACTTCATCAAGTTTTTCATACTTTAGTTTTTCTTCCACAAGGTCAAGTCCTTTTGCTTTAAATTCTTTCTTGACTTCACTATTTTTCAAGAAATAAATCCATTCATCTAAGGTGTTTTTAGCTATATCATCAAAATTATTGATTTTCAAAATATAATATTTTGGAAAAATATCTGATACCTTTTCTACATCAAATTTCTCTTTTTGATTTTTACTAGCTTGTAAAGTATCACCTAGGTTTTCTCCCACAAATTCGCCTACATATTTATAAATATAATCATCTCCTTGTCCGAGTTGAAAATAAATAATATTGATAGAATATACTTTTTTGATTTCTCCATAGACTTCGCCTTCCTTGATATATTCAGTAACGAGCTTCGAAACGCCATACAACATACGTTGAAAATAATCGTTTTCGGCAGTATTTTGAAGTTCTACCAAAACGAGTTCGCCATTTGTAGTTCGGACAAGAATATCTACTCTATTAAATTTGTCGTATTCGTCTTCTTTGTTTCCCTCACTTTCTAAAATGGTTTCGATAGTCAAATCAAACTTTAAAAGTTCGGTCAGAAAACCCTCTAAAATCCCAAAATTAGCTTTATGGCGCAGGATTTTTTTTACAGCCCAGTCAAATCGTATTAGTTTCATATTTTAATAAATTTAGAAGTCAGAAATTAGATTTTAGAACTAAATGCAAATACTTTTTGGTAAGATTAGTGAATGATTGGTAGGATTTTTAGGATGAAAGTCAGGATAAATACAAATATAAGTTAGCGCATTTTTATTCCCTAATCTGCATTCCCCATTTTCTAAATCCCATTTCCCATTCCCTAAATTCTATTTCCACCAACAAAAACCTGTTCAATCAAATTACTTCCAAACGAATAAGGAAGAAACGCAAGCGACGGAATTTTTTTAGTAAGAATCAAATTTGCATCTGTATTTTTGCAAATAATTCCGTGTGTTTTTTCTAGTTCAATGGCATACGCAGAATTTAAAGTTGCAGCATTCAGAGCTTCTTCGGGTGTCATTTGCATATGAATACACGCCAACGAAAGCACAAAAGACATATTTCCAGACGGAGAACTCCCAGGGTTATAATCTGTCGCCAACGAAACAGGCAAACCACTTTCAATCAATTTTCTAGCAGGCGCATATTCCAAACGCAAGAAAAATGCTGTACTTGGTAAAAGTGTTGGCATGGTTTGGCTATAATTTTTGGCAGAATTTACTGAGTTTAATAGGGAATTTATTTCGTCTTCTCCCATGTGTTCCAAATGGTCGACACTTCTTGCGCCATGTTTTACGCCTATCTGAACGCCTCCAGAAGTATCTAATTCGTTAGCATGTAGTTTTGCTTTTAAGCCGTATTTTGTGGCTACATTTAATATTCTGTCGGTTTCTTCTACTGTAAAAAATCCTCTATCACAAAAAACATCACAATAATCGGCTAAGTTTTCGGCTGCCACTTGTGGAATCATTTTTTGAGTGAGCAAATTCATATAACTCTCTCTTGAAATTTCTTTTGGAAAGGTGTGTGCGCCCAAAAAAGTTGCTTTTATTTTGATGGGAGAAACTTCTTTTAGTTTTCGGATTACTCGTAACATTTTTAGTTCGTCTTCTAAAGTAAGTCCATAACCACTTTTTATTTCGGCTGCACCCGTTCCAAATCCTATCATTTCGAAAAGTCTTTGGTATGCAGCTTCGTATAATTCTTCTTCTGAGGTTTGTTGTAATCTTTTGGCAGAATTTAAAATTCCTCCTCCTCGTTTGGCTATTTCTTCGTAAGTCAAGCCGTGTATTCTGTCTTCAAATTCTGTTTCTCGGCTTCCTGCATAGACGATATGTGTATGAGAATCGACAAAGGAAGGTAAAATGAATTTATCAGTTGCATCTATTTTTTCTATTTCTGAACTATCTAACCAAGCTGATTTTTGCTCGTCGTTCATTTCTTCCATTCTACCAAACTCTTTTATTTTTCCATTTTCTATGAGCAGAAACGCATTTTCTATGCTTGGCAAGTCTTGCATTTGTTTTCCTGCACGAAAAGAAGGTGTTTTTTGATTTTGTGCTTCTACTTGAACTAATGATTTGATGTTTAGGAATAAAGTTGATTTGGTTTTCATGGATTGAATAGAGTTTGTGTGTGATTTATATATTTGGGTAAAGTGATTATTGCAAAAATACAAATCAAAAGGGAAAAATCTATTTAGATTTTGAAATCAGATACATTTGAACCAAAAAAAATAGGAACTTGACTATTTCAAATTCCTATTGATAAATTATTTATTTTTTAATAGATTTTGCTATTTCTTCTACCATTTCTTTAGGAACTTTTAATACATCGGCAACTTGTTGAATAGTAAAATTAGCTAATAACATTCTTTTTGCTGCTATTGCAATTCCTTTTCCCTCGCCTTTCTTGAAGAGATGATCTTTTTCAATGTCAAATATTAGTGCCATATTTTTAGTTTGATTTAATGTTTCTTTGTCTAAATCTCTCAAAAGAGATAATATCTCTAATTGTCTAACGTATTTTAGTTGCTTTAAGTTAGGTTCTGTGAGATTGATTATTCGTTGCAGAATAGATTGAATAACTATTTCTGGTTTTTTGTTTTGAAAATTTGCCAAAATAGCCAAAATTACTTCTTCGGGCTTATCAGAATTTAAGAATTCGGTATAAGCTATTTCTTGAACATTGACAAGACTAAACTCAAAATTCAACTCATTGTGATTAATTTGGGTTAGCATTTTTGCTTTTCCTTCTCCAATATAAAAAACGACTTGTTTGAGCCGAAGATTATGTTTACGGAACATTAAAGCATAGTACTCTAGCATTCGATGTAACATTTTAGGTTCATCAACCACTTGAAACTCAATATGTAAAATATAATCCTTTGTAGCATCTTTATGAACTACTTTTTTGATAAAATCAGGTTTTCGTTCGATGGTTTGCTGCAAATCTACCGAAATATCTTTGAGCTTTTCAGGACGAATAGCTAACAACTTTTCAGCCAAAGGAAGAGCCATTTGTTCTATATTTTCTTTGAAAATCTTATCGTAATCTTGTGCCATTGATTTGTTACTGTATTTTTCTTAGTCTTTCTTATTTTGTTAAAGGATTATTACAAAAATACGAAAACTATATTATTCTAGGGTAAGACTCTATCTTCTATTAGGGCAAACGCACGAAAAAAAATTGTACTCGTTTAAAGCAAATCAAGCTAGTT
>PFKD01000298.1 GCA_002784125.1 Flexibacter sp. CG_4_10_14_3_um_filter_32_15 | reverse complement strand
CTGAAATGTAATCTTCAATAGCCATCTGTTTTTTTTAAACAAAGATAAGATTTTTTGTATTATAAATGAACTTGTCCGTAGTTGTCAGTAAATTACTTTTTTATAAAAAAATGGAATAAATAGAGTAATTTAGTTTTTTAATTAGGTTTGCTAGTCAATATGAGTGACATTTTTTAAATTCTGCAAATTGACCAATTTTTGACAAAATAATAGGTTGCTTTTTTCCATAAAGCAGGGTTTGCAAACCCTACTTTATGGAAAAAAGACATTTATACAGAATAAAATTTGGCAAAGATTTGCCTTTTTTTAAGTGTCATTCATGTTGCTAGTCAAATAAAAGTAAAGATAATTTTATTCCTCAAAATCAAAATAAAGTGAATACAGTTTTTAGTCTTACTCAACAATCTTCTATTGCTCATTATTTTATGAGTAATTTGAGAGATATAAATTTACAAGCTCATAAAGGAAATTTCCGTCATAATCTAAAAAAAATAGGTTATTTATTAGCGTATGAAATTTCAAAACAACTTGATTATCAAGACTTTAGTTTAAAAACAGGTTTGGGAGAAAAACAGACAAAAAAGTTGTCAGAATTTCCTGTTTTGATTCCGATTTTGCGTGCAGGTCTTCCTCTTTATGAAGGTTTTGCAGAGTTTTTTGAGCAGTCGGATAGTGGTTTTGTGGGAGCGTATAGAGGAGAATACAAACAAGATTTACAAAACAAACTCACTCAAAATAATAATCAATACGATTTTGATATAGATTTACTCTATATAGCTTGTCCGAATTTGGAAAACAAAACCATTATTTTGATTGACCCCATGCTTGCGACAGGAAAATCCCTCATCAAAACCTATCAAGAACTTTCTAAACAAAAAGGAATGCCAAAAGAATTGCATATTGCTTCGGTTATTGCAAGTGAAGAAGGAATCAAAAATGTACAAGACGCACTTCCAAAGGCAAATTTATGGATAGGAGATATTGATGAAAAACTAGACAAAAAATCCTACATCATACCAGGCTTGGGAGATGCAGGAGATTTATCTTTTGGCGAAAAGGTGTAAAATGAGTTGAATGATTTTGTTAGTCGACTATTCCTTCGTAATGAACAGCCACCAAAACATTTTGCTCAAAAGTAAAGAAGTAATAATTTGTTTCTTCTTCGTCCATTACCACAACGACAACATCTTGTTTCATTCCTTCTTCGGTTTCTGAAAAACAGCGCATAAAATCGCCTTTATTCATTCCCATAGAAAGACCTTTTCCAATAGACAAAGGCTCAAAACTAACTTTTGCTTCTAATAAAAGGTCTTTCTCACCAGCACGATAAAAACGCAACTGTGTTTTGTCTGTTGTAACTTCAATTACGGTATCTGTTTTTGAAGTATTATGAACATTTTCGATAGGAGTGCGCTCAATTTTGGCATCTGGATAATAAATAAGCCATTCGTCGGCAGTACGCTGATGAAAAACCCAACTTGGTGAAATAAGTTCATCTACTAGTGCAACCGTATCAACAGAAGTAATTAGAGGTGTATTTTGTATAACTTCAATAGAACTTTGAGTATCTTCATTAAAATTCATCTGAGAAATACGAGCCTGAGCAGAAGTAACTGTTGCATACGCAAACAGCACAAAAAAAAGTCTGACAGTCAATAAATTAGACATAATAAGAGTAGTAAAATTAGAACAGGATTGTTTTGAATTTAATACGTTAAAAACTCAAAAAACGTTGCCTTTTTCTTGATTTTACATAAAAAGGTAGAAATATTTGGTTTTTATCATTAGACAAATCAAGCTCTACAATTACAGACATACCGATTTTTTCTAATTAAAAATAAGGCTATTTTGAGATGAAATATGTTTTTTTAAACAAAAAAAACAATTTTCATATTGGTAGATTGATTTCAATAAAAAAAATCTAAAATTTGCTTGTAGAATAAATAATTCTAATTACATTTGCGATGACATGAAAAAACTGTTTCAAATATCGTTTGCCCTACTCTACCTTTTCCTCCTAAATGGAAATGTTTTTTTGTATGCCCATACAAATCAAGGCAATGAAACGGTATCTTTAGAAAAGTTTTTTACTAGCATTGAAAATAATAATGAATCAAATAATGAATCAAATAATGAATCAAATAATGAATCATTAGATACTGATTTTGATAATCAATTCAGTATTCCTACGCTAGAAGCGAGTTCATTTCCTAGTGGAAAAAAGAAAAGTAAACGCTTCAAATTTTCTTTATTCGAAAAAAAAGAAAAAGAAAAAGAATACAAATTAGCTTCTTTAGAAGAGATTTCAAAAGTTATATTTTCTTTTAATTTTTCTTTTAATATACCTCTATTTGAAGGGTTTTATCATTACAATAAAAACTACCTTTATGTAAGTGAAAGCCTCAATTATTTCTTATATCATAAATGCTATATTCTGTTTCAAGTATTCAGATTATAACGCCTTTTTCTCTCTCCTCATTTTAGGTTCTTAGGTAGTTCTCATTACTGAGTCTATTTTCTTTATATCAGCTTTATTTATATTTTTTGCATTTACTAAAATCAACACTTTTTTGTTTAAAGAATTGATTAGTAGGTAATTGTCTATACATTTTGCTGTTCATACTACTTTTTAAGGTATTATAATTATCACTTATAACAGAAATAATCATGAACAAGATATTACTTGGGTTTATGAGCGTGTGTGTGCTTTTATTTTATACAAGCTGTGAATCCCACCACGAAAAAGAAAAGGAAGAAGCAGTAACTTTTTTGGTTACAAGTCCTATCAAAATGGACACTTCAATCATCAAAAATTACGTTTGTCAAGTCCACGCTATACGCCATATTGAGCTTAGAGCCTTAGAAAGAGGGTATCTACAAAATACTTATGTCGATGAAGGACAAAAGGTAAAAGAAGGACAAGCCATGTTTCAAATTATGCCGATGCTTTACGAAGCCGAAACGCAAAAGGCACAAGCAGAAGTAGATTATGTGGAAATTGAATACAAAAACACCAAAAGACTGGCTGATAGTTCTATCGTTTCTCCCAATGAATTAGCACTTGCAAAAGCAAAACTAGACAAGGCAAAAGCCGAATTATCACTTACAAAAGTGCATTTGGGTTTTACCAAAATTAGTGCGCCTTTTAGTGGAATCATGGACAGGCTGCAAGTACGACAAGGAAGTCTTTTGGAAGAAGGAGAATTATTGACCACACTTTCAGATAATAGCACAATGTGGGTTTATTTTAATGTTCCTGAATACGAATATTTAGAATATAAAGCCAACGAAAAAAAGGATAGTTTGATGAAAGTCAATCTACTAATGGCAAATAATAAGCTATTTCATGAAACAGGTTATGTAAATGCGATTGAAGCCGACTTCAATAATGAAACAGGTAATATTGCTTTTAGAGCTACTTTCCCAAATCCAGATGGTCTTTTGCTTCATGGTGAAACAGGAAATATTCAAATGACTGTTCCTTTCAAAAATGCGATTATTATTCCACAAAAAGCAACATTTGAGATTTTAGAGAAAAAATATGTTTTTGTGGTGGATAAAGAAAATATAGTTCATCAAAGAGAAATAGTAGTAGCTGGAGAACTTCCAGATTTGTATGCCGTTCAAGTGGGTTTGAAAGAAAACGAAAAAATACTACTTGAAGGAATCAGAAAAGTGAGGGATAATGAGAAAATAGAGTTTGAATACAAAGATCCTAAAGAAGTGCTAGATACTTTAGAGGTGTATGTAGAGTAAATGTAAAATAGACTTGCTAGTCTGTTACTGCCTTTTTTGTTGGTGTTTTAGCATAGCAAAACCAACAAATTACAATTCTTAAAAAACTATTCATCATTCAAAATCACAAATAAAATGTTCGAACAATTCTTAAAACGACCCGTACTTGCCATAGTACTTTCGTTAGTGATTATATTTTTGGGTGTCATATCCATTTACACCCTCCCAACATCTCAATTTCCTTCCATTGCGCCTCCTATGGTCATGGTTTCTGCCTCCTATCCAGGTGCAAGTGCCAAAACTTTAACTGAATCGGTTATTATTCCCTTAGAGCAAGCCATTAATGGAACATGGGGAATGCGCTACATGAAATCAGATGCTACCAGTGCAGGAGAAGCAAATATTCAAATTGTTTTTGAACCAGGAAGCGACCCTAACCAAGCCTTAGTTCAAATTTCTAACCGTGTAGAACAAGTTAGAAACCGACTTCCTGAACTGGTGCAGCGAGAGGGAGTAATCATTACGCCCATGATGCCGAGTATGCTCATGTATGTAAACCTTTATAGCACAGACAAAAACGCAAACATGAAATTCCTCTTCAACTTTGCAGGTGTTAATATGATACCTGAATTGCAACGTATTGAAGGGGTTGGACAAGCGAGAATATTGGGTAGCCGTCAGTATGCGATGCGTATTTGGTTAAATCCTGAACGCATGCGAGCCTACAACATTTCTCCTGATGAAGTCATGAAAGCACTTGAAGAACAAAGCGTCATCGGTAAGGCTGGTCGTATTGGTCGTGGTGATGGTCAGCGTGCAGAAGCACTAGAATATGTTTTGGCCTATTCAGATAGGCTAAATGATGAAAAACAATATGAAAATGTGATTATCAAAGCAAATGCCGATGGTGAAATATTGCGTCTGAAAGACATAGCCACCGTAGCATTGGGAAGTGAATATTATGATATTTATTCCAATATAAACGGCTATCCTTCCGCTGCTATTGTGTTGAAACAAACGTATAGTAGTAATGCCAGTACAGTTATTGAAGACATAAAAATACAGTTAGAAGAACTCAAAAAAACATTTCCTCCTGGAATGGACTATGAAATTAGTTACGACGTTTCTAACTTTTTAGATGCTTCTACTGAAAATGTTACCCATACTTTGCGTGATGCCTTTATTTTGGTAGCCCTTGTGGTATTTATATTTTTGGGAGATTGGCGTTCTACGCTTATTCCTATTTTAGCTGTACCGATTTCTCTTATTGGGGCGTTTATTTTTATGCAGGCTTTTGGGCTTACTATCAATATGATTACGCTTTTTGCTTTGGTTTTGGCTATTGGAATTGTGGTCGATAATGCTATCGTAGTAGTGGAAGCCGTTCATGCAAAAATGGAAGAGGAAGATATATCACCTTATGTAGCTGTCCAAAAAGTATTAAAAGAAATTAGTGGAGCTATCATAGCCATTACATTACTCATGACGGCTGTATTTATTCCAATTGCCTTCATGTCGGGTCCAGTAGGTGTTTTTTATAGACAATTTTCCATCACGATGGCGAGTTCGATTGTTCTTTCTGGATTTATTGCTCTTACGCTTACTCCTGTTTTGTGTGCCATGATTTTAAAAAACAAGCATGGAAAAAAACGGAAACAAACATGGCTTAATAGAATTTTAGGTGGTTTTAATGCAGGTTTTGATTACGTAACCAATCAATACGTACGCCTATTAAAACGAATTGCTCACCGAAGATGGGTTACTTTGATTTTATGGGTTTTATTTGCTGCTGGTATTTACGGCATTGCTACCAATCTTCCTACTGGATTTATTCCTAGTGAAGACCAAGGAATGATTTATGCCATTATCCAAACTCCTCCGGGTTCTACCTTAGAACGAACCAACGATATTTCACGCCAATTACAAGAACTCATCAAAAATGTAGAAGAAATTCAATCAATTTCGTCTATTGCAGGATATGAAGTTTTGACGGAGGGACGTGGCTCAAATGCAGCTACATGTTTAATAAACTTAAAACCTTGGAACGAAAGGCACCATACCGTCAGTGAGGTAATTCATGAACTAGAAGAACTAGCAATAGCTATTCCAGGAGCAACTATTGAATTTTTTGACCCTCCTGCCGTTCCAGGGTATGGCGCTGCGGGTGGTTTTGCTCTCCAACTTTTGGATAAAGCAAATACAGGAGATTATGAATTGCTTGAAAAAGTAACCAATGATTTTATGGAAGAACTAGAAAAACGTAAAGAATTATCAGGAGTTTTTACGTTTTATAGTGCCAATTATCCACAATATGAAATCGAAATTGATAATCAACTAGCGATGCAAAAAGGTATTACGATTGGAAATGCCATGAATACGCTATCTGTTTTTATAGGAAGTACCTACGAACTCGGTTTTATCAAATATCAACGTTTTTTTAAAGTATTCGTACAGGCTTCTCCAGAATTTAGAAAATTGCCCGAAGACGTATTGAATTTATGGGTAAAAAATGATGTAGGCGAAATGGTGCCGATGTCTGCTTTTATGAAAATCCATAAAACGCAAGGAGCAAATGAAATTAACAGGTACAACATGTATAATTCATCGGGTTTTAGTGGCGTTCCTGCCAAAGGATATAGCAGTGGTGAAGCTATTGAAGCCATACGGGAAGCTGCCAAAACACTTCCAAATGGTTTTGATATTGACTGGGCTGCACTTTCCTATGACGAGGCAAGACGTGGAAATGAAGCTATTTATATCTTTGTTATCGTTTTGGTTTTCGTTTATTTTGTTTTGGCAGCACAATACGAAAGTTTCATTATTCCACTGGCTGTTATTTTTTCTTTACCTGCGGGTGTGTTTGGTTCGTTTTTGCTAGTCAAATCTATGGGGCTTGCTAACGATATTTATGCACAAGTAGGGCTAGTCATGCTTGTTGGACTTTTAGGTAAAAATGCCGTTTTGATTGTGGAGTTTGCTATACAAAAACAACAACAGGGAGCGAGTGTCTTAGAAGCTGCCATCGAAGGGGCAAGAGTTCGTTTCAGACCTATTTTAATGACTTCTTTTGCTTTTATTGCAGGACTTATTCCACTCATTTTTGCTCATGGGGCAGGTGCAATAGGAAATAAAACCATTGGTTCTTCGGCGTTGGGTGGAATGTTCTTCGGTACTATCTTCGGAGTTATTATCGTTCCGGGGTTGTATTATATTTTTGGAACAATAGCAAAAAATAAGCAACTCATCAGAGATGAAGATGAATCTCCTTTGACAGAAGACAAACATGCAATGGATAATCCTCAGGTTTTATAAAATTTGTAGTGTAAAGTAGGTCAAACGCTTGCCTTTGACAGGATATGGGTGCATCTCAAGATGTCGCTTTATTAATTTTATAGTTGTAGGGAAAAGGCGTGCCTTTTCCCTACTAAAACGACATTTTGAGATGCACCCCAGGATACATACAGTATTTTTTGTAAACAAACTAATACAATCGAAGGCAAGCCTTTAACCTACAAATAATTAAAGCCAAAATTAAAAAGCATTAAGTAAAATCATAAAAATTCGTCGTTGTTGGTGTTTTCACCAACGACATAAAGTACAAAATTATGTTCAAAATAAAACTATATAAACCGTATAATTATCTAGCAATACTCTGTATTTGCTCGTTTTTTACGGCTTGTTCTCTTCCTACGTTGGTAAATAAAAATACTAAAGAGTTAAAAACGCCTACTAATTATACTCATCAGACAGACTCTACCAATTCAGCCAGAATGAATTGGAAACAGTATTTTAATGATAAAAATTTGATTGCCCTTATTGATACAGCACTCAAAAACAATCAAGAATTAAATATTATCCTACAAGAAATTCAGATTGCAAATAATGAAGTCAGAATTAGAAAAGGAGAATATTTGCCTTTTGTAGATATTGCAGCAGGTGCAGGAGTAGAAAAACCTAGTCGTTTCACAAGTAAAGGCGCAAGTGATGCCATGAGTGAAATTGAGGACGGAAGAAAAACGCCCGACCCTTTGCAAGATTATATGATAGGAGCGTATGCAAGTTGGGAAGTGGATATTTGGAAAAAATTACGCAACGCCAAAAAATCGGCTTATCTCAACTATTTATCTTCTATTGAAGGACGAAATTTCTTAGTAACCAATATTATTGCTGAAATTGCTAATTCGTATTATGAGCTTTTAGCATTAGATAATCAGTTGGATATTATCAATAAAAACATAGAAATTCAAACAAATGCGTTGCGAATTGTTCGCCTTCAAAAACAAGCTGGTAAAGTTACCGAACTGGCTGTCAAGCGTTTTGAAGCTCAATTACTAAATACAACAAGTTTGCAATTTGATATTCTTCAAGATATTACGGTTACAGAGAATAGAATTAATTTTTTATTAGGTCGTTATCCTCAACCAATTGAAAGAAATTCTACTGATTTTATGGCTTCTGTTCCAAATACAATTTCGGCAGGAATTCCTTCACAACTTTTAGGAAATCGTCCAGATATTAAACAAGCAGAATTGAGATTGGCAGCTGCAAAACTAGACATTGCCGTTGCAAAAGCTAATTTTTATCCTTCTTTGCGTCTTACGGCTGGTTTGGGATTGCGTGCCTTTAATCCTACTTTTTTGGTAAAAGCTCCTGAATCTATTTTGTATTCGTTGGCTGGAGATTTGGCTGCACCTCTTATCAATAGAAATGCCATTAAAGCAAACTATTTGACTGCCAACTCAAAGCAAATTCAAGCTATTTATGACTATGAAAGAACAATTTTGAATGGTTATTTAGAAGTTACAAATCAGTTGTCGTATATCAATAATTTACAACAAAAATATGATTTGGAAGTCCAACAAGTAGAAGCTCTTAACCAAGCAACTACAATTTCGAACGACCTTTTTCAAGCTACAAGAGCTGATTATATGGAGGTTTTACTGACGCAACGTGATGTTTTGGAAGCAAAAGTAGAGCTTATAAATACCAAAATGCAACAAATGAATGCCGTTGTGAATGTTTATCGTGCGCTTGGTGGTGGTTGGAATTAAAGTAGCTGACGGTTCAACTTGGTTGGGAGCTAAACGTTCTAATCTGTCAGAAATATTTAAAAACACTTTTCAATAGATTTTGGGTGTATAACAAATTGTCGTTTTTTGTAGGGAAAAGGCTTGCCTTTTCCCTACGTAATACAAATTGACTAA
>PFKD01000002.1 GCA_002784125.1 Flexibacter sp. CG_4_10_14_3_um_filter_32_15 | reverse complement strand
CCAAAAACTCCTCCAAAATTCAAACGAACTTTAGAGGAGTTTGATTTATATATCATAACGTATAAAATGCAGTTCTTCGATTTTATCAAAACCTTTATCACTAGACAAACAAGGAATATTCATAAAAATTGAAGTAGCTGCAATAATTGCATCAGGCAGTTTTGTAGCATATTTAGTTTTTAATTTGATAGTATTTTCCTTTATCGTTTCGTTGATGTCAATAATTATACAATCACTTAAAAACTGCTTAATAGAATTGGTTTCTTCTACTGAAATATCTTTAAATCCTAAAAGCTCTAATTCTGAAACAAAGGATAAGTAAATATATTTTCCATTTAACAGTTGTGCGATTGTTTCATCTCCGTTAAGTAAATACAAAGCTATATTTGTATCTATCAATATACTATTCCCACTCATCTCTCATTTGTTTTTGAATTTCTAAAGGCGATTTTTTGAGTTTTATAACACCACAATATTTGTGAGCATCAAAAATTTTTAAATTCTTTTGAGTGGATTTTGAAACACGCTCAAAAATTTTTTCAATAGTTTCTTTACTATCAGATTTTTTCAAAATTACGGTCATATTATTTTATTTAAAGGTTTTGATTTGATAACGAGAAGTAAAATAAATTTGTTGCGACACAAAAAAACTCCTCCAAAATTCAAACGAACTTTAGAGGAGTTAATTTTTACATAATTCCGTTGCTCGTGTCCTCACGAGCCACAAACATTAAATTATTTCTTTTCAGAATCTACTTCTTCGTAATCTACATCTGTTACGTCTTCTGCATTTGCGCTAGAAGGCTCTTGTGAAGCGTCAGTTTGCTGACCTGCTGCGCCACCCATTGGGTCTTGTGGGTTTCCACCTGCATTAGCGTACATTTCTTGAGAAGCTGCACTCCATGCACCTTCTAATGCTTCTAAAGCTACTTTGATTTTTTCTACATCTTTCTCTGCGTGAGAAGTACGTAAATCTTTCAATGCTGTTTCGATAGCTGTTTTGTTTGCTTCTGAAAGTTTCTCTCCGTATTCTTTAAGTTGTTTTTCAGTTTGGAAAACCATTGAATCAGCCTTATTGATTGTTTCAATATTTTCTTTTGCTGCTTGGTCAGAAGCTGCATTTGCTTCTGCTTCTTGACGCATTTTTTCGATTTCTGCATCTGTAAGTCCAGAAGAAGCTTCGATACGAATTTTTTGTTCTTTTCCACTAGCCATATCTTTTGCAGATACATTAAGTAGTCCATTTGCATCAATATCAAAAGTAACTTCTACTTGTGGAATACCACGAGGTGCTGGTGGAATACCGTCTAAGTGGAAACGACCAATAGTTTTGTTATCTTTTGCCATTGCACGTTCTCCTTGTAAAACGTGGATTTCTACCGACGGCTGATTATCTGCTGCTGTAGAGAATACTTGTGATTTACGAGTAGGAATAGTTGTGTTTGACTCTATCAATTTTGTCATTACGCCACCCATAGTTTCGATTCCCAAAGAAAGAGGAGTTACGTCTAGTAATAAAACGTCTTTTACTTCTCCTGTCAAAACGCCACCTTGAATAGCTGCACCTAATGCTACTACTTCGTCAGGATTTACTCCTTTTGATGGTTTTTTGCCAAAGAATTTTTCTACTTCTTCTTGAATTTTTGGAATACGAGTAGAACCACCTACTAAGATTACATCATTTACGTCAGAAGCCGAGATACCTGCATCTTTCAATGCTTCTTTACAAGGCTCTAAAGTTCTTTTTACTAATTCGTCAGTTAATTGCTCAAATTTAGCTCTTGAAAGTGTCGTTACCAAGTGTTTTGGTACACCATCAATTGGCATGATATAAGGCAAGTTGATTTCTGTTTGCGTTGAGCTAGAAAGTTCAATTTTTGCACGTTCTGCTGCTTCTTTCAAACGTTGTAAAGCCATTGGATCTTTACGCAAATCTACATTATAATCGTTTTGGAATTGGTCTGCTAACCAACCGATAATAACTTGGTCAAAGTCATCTCCCCCTAAGTGCGTATCTCCGTTTGTTGATTTTACTTCAAAAACGCCATCGCCTAATTCTAAGATAGAAATATCAAAAGTACCACCACCTAAGTCAAAAACTGCAACGGTCATGTCTTTGTCTTTTTTATCAAGACCGTAAGCCAAAGCTGCTGCTGTTGGTTCGTTAATGATACGACGAACTTTCAAACCTGCAATTTCTCCAGCTTCTTTTGTTGCTTGACGCTGTGCATCATTGAAGTATGCAGGAACAGTAATTACTGCTTCTGAAACCGTTGTACCCAAATAATCTTCTGCTGTTGATTTCATTTTTTGAAGAATCATAGCTGAAATTTCTTGTGGCGTGTACTCACGGTCGTCAATTTTTACACGAGGCGTATTATTTGCTCCTTTCATTACTTTGTACGCAACATATTTCATTTCCTTTTCTACTTGAGAAAAGCTATCTCCCATAAAACGTTTGATAGAAGCAATCGTTTTTTCTGGGTTTGTAATAGCCTGACGTTTTGCAGAATCTCCTACTTTACGTTCGCCATTATCCAAAAAGGCTACGATTGAAGGTGTTGTGCGTTTTCCTTCGCTATTTGTGATTACTACTGGCTCATTGCCTTCCATTACAGAGACACATGAGTTGGTTGTTCCTAAGTCGATTCCAATAATTTTTCCCATATCTTTTAGTTTTTTTCTGTATTTTGATTGAATTTGTAGAATAGACTTTAGTCTGTTTAGTAGTTCAAATCAAAATCAATTTCTATTTAGTGATTTAAGTATATATTAAAAAATGGAGTGATATTCCTTAATTTTTAAAATAAAAGTTTTGAGTTTTTATCTGACTCAATCTTCTGTTTTAAATTGTATGTCAAGTATTTTACAATAGATATACCAACCTTAAAAAATTACAGAAAACAGAAATTTAGGAAAAAGAATGACAAAAAAAATGACAAATTGACAGATTGAAGGATAGAACTAAAATTATACTTCTTAAAATCAGACAGTTAGGCTTTTATGGAGTTGGAATTTGACAGGGTTTTTATTCTTTATAATTAATGAATTATTTTCCTACTAAAAAATCTATTTTCATCATCTCTAAAACGAACAAAATAAACTCCCTTTGTTCCACTAAAAGAAAAAGAAGCAGCCTTTTGAAATTCTGAAATAGAAATTGTCTTTTGTACTCTTCCCAAAACATCAATTATTTCTACCTGTTGTAATTTAATTTTATCATTCCATTCTATTGAAAAAGAATTGGATTGAGAAGTCATTTTTATTTTTTCAAAAAATGCTTTTTCTTGTTCATTTTCTATGGATAAAACTGTTCGTGTTCTGATTTGTGCTTTGTCAGAACCTCCTCCAGAGCCTCCTGTGAATTGAGAGTAGGCAGGAAAATAAATCAATACTAAGATGAGTAGAATAAATAGTTTTTTCATTTTTATTTTTTTTACGACACCTTGGAAGGTATCAGCTACGTTTATAATTTAATAATTTCAATTCCCACTTTACCAGTTGCTTTTACATAGATACGAACGTGGTCTTTATCAATCTGAATAAAACGAGGCGAAAGCTCAAAATCTCTCAAATCAAACAAAGCTGTTTTTCCTGTTTTGCCTTTTGAAAGTGCCGTTTGAATAATATCTGGTAATTGTTGTACATAATTATCCAAAGGTAAAATGAGCAGTTTTTGTATTTCCTCTTTGACGGTTGTTTTGAGCATCCAATCGGCAGCCGACAATAAATATTCTTCACTCTGCAAATCATAATCAAAATTATCAAAATGAAGAGAATTATTTAGTGAATCAAAACGAGGAGTCCCACTCAAATAAATCGTACTATTTACATCACCTGTTACGGTAAGTTTCATAAATAATTTTTTCCCACTTCCAAAAACCTCAGCATCTTTAATTTTGATTTTATAATCTGTATTTGGGATAACTAAAACGGTATCTTTAATTTTTTTATCTAATAAATCATTGACAGCCTTATAAGGTAATTCGCCTTTTAAATGCAATTCAAAGTCATTTTGAGTTGAGTTTAATGAACGATTTTGTCTTAGAGGAGGTAAATCTTTGAATTTTACTTTGGGTTTTTCGCCTTGCTTTTTGGCTACGACTGTTCGTAAAAGTGTTTTCAGACGAGTAGTAATAAATAACTGATTATCTTTACCTTCAATTTTACTGGCTTCTATTTGTATAGGTTCTGCTAAAAGCCATGTTCCGTTAGTTACTTTTTTTTCTATTAAGATGGGTTCTTGAATTTTTGTCCAAATTTTACTTACTTCTTTTTCTATCACTTTTAGATTTGAAGTTGCTTTATCGACGACCCTTTCCAAATCATCTTTCTTTTGTAATAATTGATTTTCTAAAATTCCTACTAAATCAAAATTGACTCCTAAGATTTTTACTTTTGGTCTTTTTATCCATTCTATTCCTATGTAGGTTGTTTTGGTTTCTAATTTCCAATTTTTGTTGAGGTTTATTTCTGAGCGTAATTTTATACGTAATGAAAAATCTATTTCTTTTGTTTTCTCTATTTTTTTTCCAAAAAACTTTGTTTTTATCATTCTTTTTGATGCCCAAATATGCAGAGGAACAGAATAATACATAAAATTATCTTTGACAGAAATTTTGATACTTTCTACTTTTTTGACTCTTATTTTTAGTCCATCACTTTTTTTGTCTTCAAAACTTTGGTCTTCATAGAGTGTTCCTTTTATGGCTTCATTTATTTTGTCTTCAATTTGTTCGACTTTAAAAGTAATCGGAACTTCCAAAAAAGAAATTTGATGTTCGATAGCTTCATCAAAAGGAAGTATTTTAGGTGAAGCATTTTCACTTCTATCTTTACAAGCACTTATACCAAAAAACAAAACCAATACAAAAAATAGTGTCAATAAAGCGTATTGATTTTGTTTTTTTGATAGAAGATAAAATCTAAATTTCATTACTAATTTTTCATTAAACGACTTATAATTATCTTGAGATTATTCTATTGGTAGCATATAAATGACTTCTTTTACCCAATGCAAACTTCGCAAATATTCCAAAGACAACGGACGAATTTCGGAATCAATTTCAATTACTAAACAAGCAATTCCTCTTTTTCCTTTTCTACTGACGTTCATTGTAGCAATATTGCATTCATCATTGGCAAGGATATTCGAAATAAAAGCAATACTTCCTGTTCTGTCTTCTGCAAAAACAAGAATTGTGAAAAGCCCTGTCGTAAATCCTGCATTATAGCCGTTTACTTCTTCAATTTCTATTAACCCTCCTCCTCGGCTTATTCCTAACATCTCTACATTTCGTTCTCTTTTTTTGAGCTTAAAACGAATAGAATTTGGGTGAAAAGTAGAAGCATTTCCAACTGAACGAAAAGTATATTTTAATCCTGCTTTTTTAGCTTCATCAAAAGAAGTTTTGATACGAATATCATCAGTCGCAAAACCTAAAAGTCCTGCAATGACAGCTCTATCGCTTCCGTGTCCTTCATAGGTACGAGCAAAAGAATTATAAAAAATAATTTCGGCTTCTTCTGGAATATTCCCTAAAATATCGATAGCTGCACGTCCGAGACGAACAACTCCTGCTGTATGCGAACTTGAAGGACCAATCATAATAGGACCTATCATGTCGAAGATACTACTTTTTTCTGTTGCCATTGTTTTTAGATTTATTTTTTGTTGTGTGTTTATTTATATAAAACTACAAAATTACTTTCACAAAAAAAGCCTATTCCATATTGGAACAGGCTTTTTTATAGAAAAATCTAGTTTATATCAATTTTTATAAAATTAGGATTTACTTTACAATCGTAATTTTTTGTTGATATACCCCTTTTTCAGTTTGTACTTGCACGATATACACACCACTAGAAACTTCACCTAGTTCGATGTTTTGTTGCGAACCGTTGTTCAAATCTGAAAGTATTTGTGTAAGAATCACTTTTCCTGTTAAATCCACAACAGTTAAGTTTGCTTTTTGTGCTTGAATTGCCTTGAATTCTAACGTAAAGCTACCAGTAGATGGATTAGGGAAAAGAGAAATTGCAGCACGTTTGTCTGTTTCGTTTTGTCCTAATACAATAGAAGGTTTTAAGAAAATAGTGTTTGAATATGCTCCTACTTCGTAGTTATTTCCTCCTTGATTCAAATAAACGGCACGTACACGGAATGAATAGTTTACTCCATTTACTAAATCTACTTTCAAGAAATTATCTGAAGTAAGTGTAAGAAGAACATCTGGCTCTTCTCCATACATTCCCATATATACCTCAAATTCAGAAATATTTACACCCTCTGGTACTGCTGTCCATTGTAAATCAACAAAAGAATAACCTGCCTGTCCTGTTAATACAGGAACATAATCAGGAATTGGATCTTCATTACATTTCAATACGAATGATTCTACACTACTACATGTAGCACCACTTGCCAAAGTAGTTGTAATAGTAAGTGTATAAGTACCACTTTTATTTACTAAAACACCAGCTTCAGTAGATGCTTCATATTGAATATTATCTCCTGAATACATCCAAGAATAAGTTAGACGATTATCATTTGTAGCATAATTGCTAGTTTGAGCAGTAAGTTGATTTGGCGTACAATCTACATCAATTTGATCAGCAATAGGAGCGATAAGAGGTTTGTAATTATAAATGATTGTAAAATCATTACTTGTAACTTGACATCCTAAGGCTGAATTATCTGTTGCTCTAACTCTATAAGTACGGCTTTGAATAGTGGTGGCAGCAGCGTCGTTGATAGCAATAGTAAATATTGGATTAGTAGAAGTAACTGACAAAATACCATTTTCGAACAATTCATAGGTCATGTCTGTGCTATGAGTAGCATCGGAAGCATTAATATTGAATTGGAATACATTTTCACAACGCTCAAAACCATTTCCAATATTTAATGCCAAATTAGGCTTAAATGTAACATCTACTTCATCAGCTTGTGTACAACCTGTACCACGAGAATCTGTAACTTCTGCACGATACGTTCTTGTTTGAGCAGCACCTCCTGAAGGAAAAGAAACAGCTAAAGTAGCATTTGTAGCTCCCGTAATAGCAATTCCATTTTCAAACCATTGATAAGAAATAGTTGCTCCATGAGAGGCATCACGAGCATCAAGCGTAATTGTTCCAAAAGCATCACACGCTACTATATCAGCACCTAAATCCACGATTGGGTCTGGAACAAAAGTAACATTTACTTCATCAGTTTGTGTACAACCTGTTGGGGCAGGGTCTGTTACAGCTACTGAATAAGTGCGAGTAACAGGGTTTCCGGCAGCAGAAGTAAAGTTTACGTTTAGTGTTGCACTGGTTGCACCAACAATAGCAGTTCCGTTTTCAGACCATTGATAGGTAAAAGTAGCTCCATGAGAAGGATTAGCAGCATTAAGAGTAACTGCACCAGCAGCATCACAACGAGAAATATCAGCACCTAAATCCAAAGTAAAAGAAGAAGTAGAAGAAATAATAGTAACATTTACTTCGTCTTGGCTAGTACAAGGTATTGTAGCATTGGCTGCTTCCACACGATAGGTATCTGTAATATTGGCAGGAACATTAGGAGTAGGAACGACATATGTTGCATTAGTAGCTCCCGGAATAAGCACTCCATTTTTGAACCACTGATACGTCCAGCCAGTTGTAAAGTTGGCTACACTAGCAGTAAGTGTTGTGTTTGTTCCATCTACTCCACAAGTAGAAACATCAGCACCTGCATCTATGGTACAAAGAACAGCACAATTTGTAGTACCCGTTCCACTTGATTGAGTCAAGGTAATATCTGTTGGTTGATTACTATAGTTGGTAAGCATTATCACAAATAACTGACCTGATGCTCCCGTTACGGAAGGAGTTTCAGGGTTAATAAAACCTGAATAACTACAATCAAATGGAGCTAATGTTCCTGAAAAAATTTGCGTACACATGTCAGTCAAGCTAGAACCAGGGGCAAATGGTCCCCAAACGGCAAAGTCAATGTCTCTAATTGGGTTGTTTTGTATCTCTAAGTTTACCGTTCCAGCAGTTCCAATTTCTAAGTAAAACCATGCAGGGTTAGGTTCTGAACCCAAACAACCATAATTAGGTCCTGGAGGAGCTGTGGTAGTACCTACACCAGCAGGATAGAGAATAGGAACATCAACACAAAAAGGAGTTGCATCAATACAAGTTTCTCCTTGTGCTTGTGCAAAATTAGATATAAAAGTAGAAATAAAGAATAGAATAACTACTGAAAAAAGAGTATGAATATATTTTTGATTCATGGTTTTTGTATTTTAATTAATTTAATAGAAATTAAGTTGTATTATTTTTTAACGTTGTGTAAAATCAACAAAGCCTAATTGCTCTCTCTGTGTAGCTACTTTATTTTTGAAATACATAGCCCAATCTTGAAGTTGCCAAGCAGTTTTATCGGCTGTTGGTGTGATGGTAATAGTTACTTTTTGAGTAGCCATAACAGGCACAAATGCTACCATATCATCATTAAAGAAGCTAAAAAAACGATTTGCTTGTTCTAGTGAAGTAAAACCAAACTCTGCCATGTCAGCTTCAAAAACTTTTGCATCAGCAGAAGTTTCTCCATCTAGCATGATATAAAGCTCTGAAGTTAGATAGGCTTTAGGTAAATTATCTTGAGCAAAGCAAGAAAAGGTAATAACAAAAAATGAGAAGAGGAAAAAAAACTTTTTCATATAGATTATAGAAGTTAAATGATAAAAAACTAAATTATACAAAGATAGAACTTTTTTTTTATTTATGAATTTAAAAGCCAAAAAAGGGTAGGGTAAACGCACGAAACTTTTTATACTGCTTTTAGTGTGTTTAAACAGACTTTAATTATCAGAGTAAATTC
>PFKD01000386.1:1815-10751 GCA_002784125.1 Flexibacter sp. CG_4_10_14_3_um_filter_32_15 | reverse complement strand
GACCTTTGGTACAGACTTGAACAAAATATGAGATTATTTTTGCCTAAAATCATATAGTGCGATAAAATTTAACTTTACCGTTGCCTGTATTCCAACGAGCGACATAAAAATCCTTAACTTAATAGCATTACACTAAAGAGTGTGCTACATGATGAGATTTTCGAATGCTTGTTTGATTTTTGAAGGTGCTAAGTTAGGAATTATAGGAATAGTTTCTAAACAAAAATGCCTACAAATTTGAGAAAATTCATTTTTTATATTTTGCCAATTTATATTTTGCCATTCTCCAATTCCTTTTATTTGTGGATAAGAAATTAGTTCTTGATAAATAGTAGCCTGATTGTCAGCAGATTTACCCAAGATTATAAAAGGCTGTGTGGCAAGAAGTTCTAAAGACAAACTACTGGCAGGAGAAAACGCTAAATCTGACTCTTGCATCAAATCTGCCATTTGCTGGGCATCTAAATTTTGATAAAGACAAATACTAGGGTTTTTAGCAACTAAATTATGTAATTCTTTAGAATAAGAATCTCCTGTAATGACAACATTAATTTTTTTGATGAAATCAAAATTCAACACTAATTCTAATGATTTTCCTGTCAGATTTTGTATATCAGCACCTCCAAAACAAATAAAAATAGTTTCTATATTTTTGATTTCTCGTTTTTTCAATGCAGCTTTCAAAAACGGTTGGCGAAGTAAGGCGTATTCTGTTCCTAAAAGTAGTTTTGTATAAGGTTCACAAGAGTAGTTTTCTGTATTTATTTTTCCACCATGATTAATGACTACATCAGCCAGAAAATGCCAACTGTATATATCATCAATACAAACTATCTTTGAATTACTATTTTGTTTAATAATTCTTTGATAATCGGTTTGTATTTGATAATGGTCTAATACGATAATAGAATTATCTTGTAAATAGTTTTGAGCGATAAAATGAGCTTCCTCTAAAAAATCAGTTGTTTCTTCTAAAATACTCAATTCAAATTTTTCTTTGATTTGATTTTGAAGAATTAAAGAAGGATTTTGAACTAAGAAAATACATTCAAAAATAGAATTTTTGTCCTCAATTAGCATATCAGCCAAAGCCATACAACGCACGATATGCCCCCAACCAATTTGAGAATTTGCATCTGCTCTAAAATAGACTTTCTTTTTATCACTCATTATCAACTATTTATCTAACTTTAAAGAGTGGAACTAAAGGTTTTGTAAACAAAAACTTATCTATACCATACATTTGGCTTTGTTTCATTTTATCAAAAAAGATTCTATATCCTTTCATAAGGTCTTCCACATGTTGTTCTGTGTGAGCATAAGTAACATTATGAGTGCCTAGATAGTATATATTATTTGCAAACATTTCTTGAATAAGTAACGTTTTGATTTTCCAATAATTTTCTTCGTCTTTTACCAAAAAGAAAGACCAAGAAGGGTGTCCACTTACCTCAAAAATATCTTGCATTTCTACTTCTTCAATCATCTTTTCAAGTTTTTCCATTATCAATGTACCAATTTTATTGATATGAGAAATAACAGGTTGAGTTTGAATTTTGGTCATGGTAGCCAAACTAGCTGCTAAAGAAAGTGTTTCGCCACCAAAAGTAGAAGAGAAGAAAATATCTTCCATGAATTTCATTACATCTCTGCGTCCTGCCACAGCAGAAAGAGGATAACCATTTGCCATTCCTTTTCCAAAAGTAGCTAAATCAGGTGTAACTCCATAGAGTTCTTGCGCTCCTCCAGCCGAAAAACGAAATCCTGTAATAGTTTCATCAAAGATAAGTAAAGCATCATTTTGATGTGTAATTTCTTTGACTTTTTCTAAAAATCCTTCTTTAGGAGCTACTACATTGCTAGGCTCCATAATTACGGCAGCTACTTTTCCTTTATATTCTTGCATCAATTTTTCTAATGAATCTATATCATTATAAGCAAATTGATGACTAAGGTCTTTTACAGCTTGAGGAACGCCCAAACTACGAGTAGTTGTTCCGATATACCAATCTTGCCAGCCATGATAGCCACAAACTAATACATGGTCTTTTTGGGTATAAGCTCTTGCCACACGAATAGCACCAGCAGTAGCATCAGAACCATTTTTTCCAAAACGTACCATTTCAGCACATGGCACCATTTCACAAAGTTTTTCAGCCACTAAAAACTCTAATTCATGAGGGATTGAAAATATAGTTCCTATTTCTAACTGTTTTTTTACAGCACCCAATATATCAAGGTCTTTATAACCTAGATTGATACTTAAAAGCCCATTTATAAAGTCTAAGTATTTATTTCCGTCCACATCCCACATATAAGCACCTTCTGCTTTTGAGGCAAAGAAAGGTGAAACTCCCATAGGAAGTTGGGTTTTACTTTTGCTGAAGGTTTGTGAACCTAAAGGAATAGTTTTTAAGGCACGCTCCAAAAATTCATTTGAATTTGTATAACGAGCATAAATGTCTTGTTTTTCAGATGATAATGCACCTTCATTTCTCATACTAGAGCTATTTATAGATGATAATTCTTTTTCAGATTCAATTAATTTTGTATATTCTTTCCAAGTAGCTTCAGTTCCCAAGCGTTCTATCAGCTTCTCAATAAGTAAAAAATCTTCTTTTGTATCAACAGTCATTCGTATGTGTCCGTAATCAAGATTACTTTTTACTTCATAAAAGTCGCTTTTTTGGATTGATTCTTTTGCTTTTTGAGAAATATAGGGAGTTACATGTTCTTTCTGTGTAATTGTAGTTGCTTTTTGGTTTGCTTCTTCTAACAAATCAAAAGTAAATATTTCTGCATCTTGTCCATCTGGATAAATTGGAGTAAGACAATTTGCTCCATATTTAGCATCTTGCTTTAATGTATTTTCGATTAATTCATCTATTAATTGAGCATCTATTAATGGACAATCTCCTGTTAATCGTACTACATAGTTTGGTTTTATATCTTTTGCACTTTGATAGAATCTATCTAATACATTTTCTTCGCTTCCTCTAAAAAAAGGCACATTCATTTTTTGAGCAATATCACAAATAGCATCATCAACAGCATCGGTAGTGGTAGCTATAATAAACTGCTCTATATGCTTACTTTTGAGCATTCTTTGTATCTGAATCTCTAATAAAGATTTTCCTTCAATAGTTTGGGTTACTTTATTAGGAAAACGAGTAGAGTTACTGCGAGCCTGTACGATAGCAAGTATATTCATAAATGTAAGGAAAAAGAAATAAATTTAGAAGTAGATGAATACTAAAAATAAATAATTACCAATTAGCAGGACTGAGTAAATTAGAATCTGAAACAATGATTTGTTCTATTTCTTGAGCTACTTCTTCTTCAAATGAAGTAAAAATTTGACTTAAATTCGTTTTTAGCTGAGAAATACTTTCTACTCCTATCAAAACTTCGTCTATCAAATTTTGATGTAACACATAATTTAGAGCAAGCTCAGAAATAGAGTAGTTGTATTTTTTAGCAATAGAATGAATAGCTTCAATACTAGGTTTCATAGAAATCAAATGAGAAGGTAATTTTTCACTATTCATGAAAAATAATCCCTGTAAAAAAACCGAGCGTACTTGTATTTTCTTGTTTTTGTTTTTTGCTTTTTGAAGTAATTCCATTTTTTCTTTAGAATTATCCAAAAGATTAAAGGGTAATTGAATTACATCAATTATTTTGTCTTCAATAGCCTTTTTTAGTTCTTCATTTGTATAGATAGAAAGTCCAATAGAGTTTATCAAACCACCTTCCTTTGCTTCTATATATTTGTTTATCAGTTCGTTAGCATTTTTTTTCTGACTTTCGTACTCTTGAAAGTCGTGAAAAAACAAACATTCTATTTTCTCTGTATTCAATTCTTTTAAAGATGCTTCTATTTGAGAATAGAGAGTTTCTTTATTTGTATCTTTTAGTTTTGTATTAATAGAAAAAACGTTTTGAGAGTCTTTTTGATACTCTCCAATTAATTTTTGAGCATCTCCATAAGCAGTTGCCGTATCTAGTTTTTTAACTCCATTTCTGAAAGCATATTCTAAAATATCTTTTGCAACTTCTGAATTAGGTTTTCCCTCATTATTATTAATTCCATAATTAATACCTAACTGTACTGTTCCTAATATGATTTTTTCTTTAATAGACATCTTCTTGTTTATTTTCTGGATTACTAATGTAATACTATCTATATGTTGTTACTGCAAGACCTTATCTACTACACATTTTACTTATTTTTATAACTATATTTTATCAGATAGTATATTTTATTATTCTACTTAGAGAAAACAGTATTTCATTATAAATTATAAATTTCTTCATAATAACTGTTTCCTTCATTTATCATAAAATTTTTGAGCTTTGATATAAATGCTTCTTTAGGCAAATTAGATAACCTAGCTCTCATCTTATCTGCTGAGTCCCATAATCGATTATCTCTTTTACTCAATAATAACTCAAAGTCTTGTTTCGTAATTGATATGCTGACAGCATCTGCTATCTCGTTACCTTTTTTAAACTCACCTTGTTTAAAAGAATCGGCTCTATACCCTAATAACTCAAGTTTTCTCTGCCACTTTATCAATTTTGCATGTTGTCCTGCGTGTATACTGACTAATCCAATACGCAAAAAGCCATGAGAGGTCAGCAAAGCCATTGCTTCTAAAGCCACAACATCTGAAAATGAGCTTGTAGAAGTTTCACCTAATAATATTGCAATATCAGCAGTTCTTTTGTAGAGGTCAATATTTGATAGAGATACAGTACCTACATAACATTTTTTATCACTTATAATAAGTGAGAGTCTATTGTTTTTATCTAAATCCTTATAAAATTCAACTTGTTTGTCTACTGTATTTGGAAAAATCCCTTGTTCTAAGAATCTTGTTACCTTAAAATCATTAAACCAGCTATACCAAGTTGAGTTACGAGCAAAATTCTCATCAGGAATACATAAATCAACACTTTCTCCTTCTATAAAAGGCTTCAGTCTAAAATCTTCAACCAAATTGTTCATAAATATTTTTATATTTTTATCTACAAAAAAAATAGAATCTGCCTTTTAGAGTATTAGATACTAATTAAAGTAAAGGCATCTTTTATTGCTATTCTACATTATAGATTGTATGGAAATAAATCTACTTCTAGTATCAATGCGTATTTGTCTAACTACTTCTTATGAATCTAATGCATTTATTTTAGAGTTTTGCATATCAAATGTACAGATATTAAGAAGTAAAACAAACAATTAGTGATTACCGATACACTCCACTACTTTCTTAATGACAAATTCTTGTTCTTCTTCAGTAAGTGTTGGGTACATCGGAAGGCTCAAACAAGATTCATAATAACGTTCTGCACTAGGAAAATCTCCTTTTTTGTAGCCCAAAGATTTATAATAAGGCATAGTATGAACAGGAATATAATGAACTTGAGCAAAGATATTATTTTTTCTTAGAAAATCATACAGTTCTTTTCGGTCTTCTACTTGAATAACGTAAAGATGATACGCATGAAAAAGTCTGTCTTTTGGATACTGAAAAAAGCAAATAGTTGTATTCTTGAATGCTTCATCATAACGCTCTGCAATTTCTTGGCGTTTTTGCATCATTTCATCAGCTCTTGAAAGCTGGGAAATTCCCAACGCAGCCAAAATATCAGGAATACGATAATTATATCCTAAATCTTGCATTTCATAATACCAACCTCCATGATTTTCTTGTAATAAATTTGGATTTTTAGTAATTCCGTGTGTTCTTAGTTTGATTAATTTATCATACAAATTTTTATCATTTGTCGTAATCATTCCACCTTCTCCAGCAGCAATATGCTTGACAGGATGAAACGAAAAAATAGCCAAATCTGCATAAGCACCATTTCCACAATTCTGTTTTTGATTTTGAGAATCGATAAAATATCCCCCTGGTGCATGACATGAATCTTCAATAATCCATAAATCATATTCATCTGCTAATTTTCTGACTTTCTCCAAATCAACAGGCAAACCCATAAAATCGACAGGAATAATGCCTTCAAACGTTCCTTTTGGATTTGATTTTAATAACTCTTCTAGCTTTTCCAAATCAATAAGCGATGTTTTTGGGTCAGTATCGACAAAAACCACTTCACCACCACAATAACGAATACAATTTGCCGACGCTGCAAAAGTAATTGGCGTTGTGATAACTTTGCTTTTTTTATTTACATTTAAAGCTAAAGCACATAAATGCAAAGCTGCCGTTCCATTAGAAACTGCTACGGCATATTTTGAGCTTACATAATCAGCAAATTTAGTTTCAAATTCATCTATTTTTGGCCCTTGTGTAAGAAAATCAGCTTGTAGAGTTTCTACAACGGCATTTATATCATCTTGTGTGATATTTTGCTTTCCATAAGGAATAGAAAAGGTAGTTGTGGTAGTCATAACGAGTTACTTTAAAAAGTAATAAATTTTTATTTAGAAAATTAGCTTGTAGCTTCAAAAGCCTCAAAATTGGCATCTACATGTGTTTTGATAAGCTCACGCAACTCTTCAACACTCAACCAGTCTGTATTCTGTCCTGAACTGTAAGAGAAACCATCTGCAACTACTTTTCCACCATGATAACCTAAGTATTTCTTTACTTGAACTTCATGACTAGCAAAAGGAGCATTTGGAACGATGATAAAATGTTTTTCTAATTCAATCGTATTCATCGAATCACTTTCAGTAATCATTTCTTCATGTATTTTTTCACCCGGACGAATGCCCACAACTTCTTTTTTACATTCTGGAGCAATCGCTTCAGCAACATCAAGAATACGATAAGAAGGTATTTTTGGAACAAATATTTCTCCTCCTCTAGCATTTTCTAAGGCAAAAAGAACGAGTTCGACCCCTTCTTCCAAAGAAATATTAAAACGAGTCATTTCTTCATGTGTAATTGGTAATTTTCCTTCATTTCTTTTATTCATAAAAAATGGAATTACTGAGCCACGAGAACCCATTACATTTCCATAACGAACAACAGAAAAACTAATCTTATTACTTCCTGCAATATTATTAGCTGCTACAAAAAGTTTGTCCGAACAAAGTTTAGTCGCTCCATACAAATTTATTGGTGCTGCTGCTTTATCAGTAGAAAGCGCAACTACTTGTTTTACACCTGAATCAATAGAGGCCTCAATTAAATTCTGCGCTCCCAACACATTTGTTTTGATACACTCAAAAGGATTGTATTCGGCTGTCGGAACTTGTTTTAAAGCTGCTGCATGAATTACAATATCTACCCCATGTAAGGCACGTATCAAACGTTCTTTATCACGAATATCTCCAATAAAATAACGAACGGCTGGATATTGTTCTGGTGAAAAAGTTTGTGCCATTTCAAACTGTTTGAGTTCGTCCCTAGAAAAAATAATCAAACGCTTTACTTGTGGGTATCTTTCTAAGATTATTTTGACAAATTTTTTACCGAAAGAACCTGTCCCTCCTGTAATGAAGATAGATTTATGATTTAAGTCTAACATAGATTTAATAGCTATATGATTTTGTGTTGATGAAAATAAGTGCGTCTAAGTAAATAGACACCTGCCAAGGCAGCGAAGCTAATTTAAAATGGATAATTGACAATTAATAAAGTGTTGATTATCAAAGCATTATATTAAAAATAAATATACATTAATTTTGTACAACTACTTAACACAAATTGTTAATTATTTAACAATATGAGTAACATTTTTCAAATTCTGTAAATTGACCAATTTTGACAAAATAATAGGTTGTTTTTTTCCATAAAGTAGGGTTTGCAAACCCTACTTTATGGAAAAAAGACATTTATACAGAATAAAATTTGGTACAGATTTGCCTTTTTTTAAATGTCACTCATGTTGATTTAAAGATTAATTGAAATAGAATGCTTATTGGGTGAGGAATGATTGAAAAAATAGTTCTTATATTATACAGTATCCATAAATGTTCTTTCAGTACGATTAAAAAGAATAATTCCGATAATAAATATGACAAGAGATAATATTCCTAAATACAAAACATCTAGTATGGTAATGCTTCCTACACCCAAAAATGCCATTCTGTATCCTTCCATTAGAGTAACTAAGGGATTGTATTTAGCTGCCCATTCATATTTTTCAGGGATTTGAGACAGAGGATACAATACAGCAGAAAAGAACATTAATAATTGAACTCCAAAACCAATAAAAATAGTTAAATCTCTATATTTTGAAGTCAATGAAGATATAATAATTCCCAAGCCTAAAGCTAATGTTCCACTAATAGCCATAAGTAAAGGTAAAGTTAAGACCCAAATAGATAAAATTAATTTTTCGTCGGTAAAAAAGTAAAAATAAGCAAACGAACCGATAAGCAAAAGTAAGCTAATACCAAAACTCAGTAAGGCTGAAAAAATAGTAGAAATAGGAGTAACTAAGCGTGGAAAATAGACTTTACCAAAAACACCTTGATTAGCTGAAAAGGTAACGGCTGTACCTTGTAAACACTTCGCAAAAAATCCCCACGATAAAGTACTCACCAAGTAAAATAAAAAAGGATGAACCCCATTGGTAGTAACATTCATAATATTCCCAAATACAATTACATATAGAATAGTAGTCATAAAAGGAACAATAAAATGCCACATAGGTCCCAAAATAGTTTGTTTGTATTGAGCTACAAAATCACGCTTTACAAAAAGATATATCAAATCTCTATATTTCCAAACTTCTTTTAATTTTAAATCGAACAAACTGCCTTTGGGAGCAATTTCTTCTGTCCAATAGTCTGCTTCTATTTCGTTAGTGTTTGGGGGGGGGGTCTTATTAATTTCTTGAGCCATTCTGCTTGTATAAAATAGAGTAATGAAGATATAAGCTATATTTTGTTTTTTACGAAGCACAAAATTAAAAATTTTTAGCTCATTTCTCACATTTATTTTATTTATATTTGA
>PFKD01000386.1:0-1766 GCA_002784125.1 Flexibacter sp. CG_4_10_14_3_um_filter_32_15 | reverse complement strand
TATCAGAGTAAATTCAATTTGCAAAGTTAAAAACTAGCTTGATTTGCTTTAAACGAGTACATTTTTTTTTCGTGCGTTTACCCTAAAACCTCAAAAAAACACGCTAGAAAATGATTATTTTTTCGTAATTTTGTATGTAAACACTTGCAAAGATAGTCAGAACTGTTTTACTAAAAATCAGTTATAACTCAATAAGCAACTACTTTACAACCACCTATGAGCCAAAAGCTAATTATTTTTTCTGCTCCTTCTGGAGCTGGTAAAACTACCATCGTCAAACACTTACTCGGTGTTTACCCTGAAATTTTGAGTTTTTCAATCTCTGCCACTACTCGCTCTCCTCGTGGCTACGAAAAACCAAATAAAGATTATTATTTTATTTCTGCTGAAGAATTTAGAAAAAAAATTGCAGAAAATGAATTTATAGAATACGAACAAGTCTATGATGGACTTTATTACGGAACACTACGAAGCGAAGTCGAACGCCTTTGGAGTCAAGGACAAGTAGTTGTTTTTGATGTCGATGTAAAAGGAGGAGTAGCCCTCAAACAAAAATTTGGAGAAGCTGCATTGGCTGTTTTTGTAAAACCTCCTTCCATAAAAGAACTGCGAAAAAGACTTTTATCTCGCAAAACAGAAACAGATGAAACACTCAAAGAACGAGTAGAAAAAGCTGAAATAGAAATGGAATTTGCGCCCTTTTTTGATGAAGTCGTGATTAATGATTCACTTAGTGAAGCGCTTGATTTTAGCGAGCAAATCATAGAGGAATTTATTTTGAAAAAACCAAACCACAATCATCACCAACATCATAAAAATACAACTCTATGAAAATAGGTCTTTATTTTGGTTCATTCAATCCTATTCATGTTGGTCATTTGATTACTGCTAACACAATGGCAGAAAATACAGATTTAGACCAAGTTTGGTTTGTCATTTCACCTCACAACCCTCACAAAAAAAAATCTTCTCTTCTTCATGAATTCGACAGGTATGATATGGTGCGTTTGGCGATTGCTGACAATGAAAAGTTGAGTGTTAGTGATATAGAATTTAATTTGCCTAAGCCCAGTTATACCATAGATACGCTAACTTATATTCAAGAAAAACATCCAACTTATGAATTTCAGATTTTGATAGGAGAAGATAATCTAACACATTTTCATAAATGGAAAAATCATGAACAGATTTTGGAATATTACGGCGTTTTGGTTTATCCAAGAGAGGGAACGCCAAAAACAGACTTTCATGACCACCCAAAAATAAAATTGGTAGAAGCTCCTTTATTAAACATTTCGGCTACTTATATTAGAGAACTTATCAAAAATGAAAAATCTATTCGTTATCTTGTGCCACAAGAAGTAGAGGTTTTGATTCGTTCAAAGAAATTTTATTTGTAAAAAATGTAGCTCACGCTTCAGCCTAAGTAAAATGTACTAAAGACTTTGGTCTTCGTAAAGAATGAGTAAAAAACATAATATTTTTAGCAAATGCCTTGCAGGTTAGAAATTTATTTCTATATTTGAAACACAGAAACGAATACTGTACTCTACTATTTTTATTTTGGCTCTTATCTGATATTGGACTGATAATAAACAAGTTTTGTGATTACCAAATTTTATTCTGTAAAAGTATTATTTTTTCCATAGCGCAGGGTTTGCAAACCCTGCGCTATGGAAAAAACGAACTAATATTTTGCTAATAAATGAGTTAATCAAGTTTTTATTACTATCAGTACAAAATCTATTAAGAGCCTTTATTTTTTA
>PFKD01000426.1 GCA_002784125.1 Flexibacter sp. CG_4_10_14_3_um_filter_32_15 | reverse complement strand
AACCAAAAAATCATTTTGAAGTTGTCATAAAATAGAATAAATCAGTAAAATATTTTTTGAATAATAATTAAAATAATAATCATTAATGAACGCATCTCAAATTCTAATTCTTATCATTGCTATTTTGGTAGGCGATTTTTTATTGGAAAACTTTTTAGAATGGCTCAATTCTCAAAAACAACCTGCCCACTTACCCAATCAATTTTCAGATATTTATACAGAAGACGAATACCAAAAAGCGAAAGCCTATAAAAAAGCAAACTCAGTTTTTTCTCTGATTAGTAACTCAATTAGCTTTATTCTTACACTTGTTTTTTTAATAACAGGAGCTTTTGGTTGGTTGAGTGAATATTTAGAAGTTTATTTTCAAAATCCTATTTGGCATGCACTTGCTTTTTTTGGAGTGGTTACGATAGCATCTTCACTTTTGGGAATACCTTTTTCAATATATCATACCTTTGTTATTGAGGAAAAATTTGGATTTAATAAAACAACAAAGAAATTATTTTTTACAGATAAAATAAAAGGTCTTTTACTTGGTGCAGCCGTAGGAGGAATTATAGGTTATGTTTTGTTGTATCTTGTTTTGGAAATTGGTCAGAATTTTTGGATTTACTTTTGGATAATCATTACTCTTTTTTCTGTCGGAATGCAGTTTTTTTATGCTTCCTTGATTATGCCACTTTTCAACAAACTTACTCCTTTAGAAGATGGCGAGCTTAGAGAGTCAATTGAAGAATATGCAGGAAGTGTTTATTTTCCTCTTCAAAATATCTTTGTGATTGATGGCTCAAAACGTTCTACAAAGGCAAATGCTTTTTTTATGGGATTTGGTAAACAGAAAAAAGTGGTTTTTTATGACACTATTTTAGAAAAACACAGTACAGAAGAATTAGTCGCAATTTTTGCTCACGAAGTAGGACATTATAAAAAGCATCATATTCTTCAAATGATGGCAATTTCTGTTGTGCAAACAGGATTTACACTTTTTATATTAGCTCAAATCATTTTTAATAAAGAAATTTCTTTAGCTTTGGGAGCAAGTGAATGGCAAATTCATTTGAATATGGTTGCTTTTGGTTTTCTTTATTCTCCTATTTCTACGGTTACAGAAGTTTTATTTAATGTTTTTTCTCGTAAAAATGAATATGAAGCTGATAATTATGCAAAGGAAACCTACGGCAGCAAACCTCTTGCAATAGCTCTCAAAAAACTTTCGGCTGATTCGCTTTCCAATCTTACGCCACACCCTTGGTATGTGTTTTTCAATTATTCGCACCCTCCACTTAGTGAGCGTTTGAAAGCGATGGAAGAAGAATAAATTTAGAAATTCTATTGTAAGGAAAATGGCTTGCCTTTTCCAATACAGCAGAGAATTCACATTCAAAAAAAACAAATCATTTATATGAAAAAAATAATTTTATCTCTTCTTTTTATTTTCTGTCTTTCTCCTTTTTTAGAAGCGCAAGTTCTGACAAAAGAGACTTTCAAAACAAAAGAAGATTATTACGAACACCAACCTCAAGTAGAAAAAGGCTTGAAAGATTGGTTTACTTATAATCCTATCGAAAAAGATAATACTACTTTTCAATTACGTAAAGTGTTGCAGTCTTATTTGCTTGCTTGGATAATGGGTGCACCTCATGTGAGTTTGGCTATTGATGGAAAAATTGAGGGAGAAGTTCTTTCTGATAAAAGATTTGATTATGCACAAGATTTACTCTTGGCTATGATGTTTGCAAAAACGACGTATTTATTAGAAAATGAAGAAGCAAAAAGTACAGATTTTGAAACAAATTTAGCAGGTGTAAAAGGAATGTTAGTCATTTATAAAAAAATAAAAGAACAAACCAAAGACAAGCGAAAATATAGAACTGATGCCATGGAAACTTATTTGAAGTGGGAAAAAGAAGGAAAATTAGAACAAGAAGTAAAAAAATGGTAAGTGATAAATGAAATTTTGTAGGTTAAAGGCTTGCCTTTGACTGTATTCTAAAATTTCAATTTAACCAAAAATCCCTTCTCAAATAAATGAAAAGGGATTTTTCTATTTTTATTTCTGACACTTGGAAAGTGTCAGCTACTCAATTATTTTGCTGTTACACCTTGATACATAGACTTACGAAGTTCTTTTATAGATTCGTCTGTGATGTATTCGTCGTAGGTCATCATTCTATCAATCAATCCATTAGGAGTAATTTCGATGATGCGATTAGCAACCGTTTCTGTAAATTCGTGGTCATGAGAAGTGAAAAGAACGCTTCCTTTAAAACTCTTCAAACCATTATTGAAAGCTGTAATTGATTCCAAATCTAAGTGGTTGGTAGGCTCGTCTAAAACTAAAGCATTTCCACGCTGTAACATCATTCTTGAAAGCATACAACGCACTTTTTCTCCACCTGAAAGAACATTTGAAGATTTCAGAGCCTCTTCGCCTGAGAAAAGCATTCTACCCAAAAATCCACGTACAAACGTTTCATCTCTTTCTTCTTCTGTCTTTGTGTATTGACGCAACCAATCGACAAGATTCAAATCTTCTGTAAAAAAATCATGATTTTCGTTTGGTAAGTATGTCGGTGTAATTGTTACTCCCCATTTTACAGTTCCTTCGTCGGCTTTTTGTTCGCCCATCAACACTTGAAAAAATGCAGTAACAGCCAAACTATTTTTTGACAAAACAGCTACTTTGTCATGTTTGTTGATAGAAAGATTGATGTCGTGGAAAAGACGCTCTCCGTCAGCAGAAGTTTTGGATAATTTTTCTACTTCTAAAATAATATCTCCAGCTTCACGCTCTTGGTCAAAAATGATTGCAGGATATTTACGTGTAGAAGGCTGAATATCTTCAATATTGAGTTTTTCCAACATTTTTTTACGGCTAGTTGCTTGTTTTGATTTGGCAACATTGGCAGAAAAACGAGCGATAAATTCTTGTAATTCTTTCTTTTTATCTTCTGCTTTCTTATTTCTATCATTTCTCTGACGGAGTGCAAGCTGACTTGATTCGTACCAAAATGTATAGTTTCCTGTGTGCATTTGGATTTTTCCAAAATCAATATCGACAATATGCGTACAAACCGTATCCAAAAAGTGTCTATCGTGAGAAACTACAATAACTGTATTTTTAAAATTAGCTAAGAAGTCCTCCAACCACATAACCGTTTCGATATCCAAATCATTGGTAGGCTCATCTAGTAAAAGTACATCTGGATTTCCAAAAAGAGCTTGTGCCAAAAGAACACGTACTTTTTCTGTTCCGTCAAGTTCATTTACTAATTTATAATGCTTATCTTCTGTAATTCCTAAGCCACTCAAAAGGTTTGCTGCATCACTTTCAGCATTCCAGCCGTCCATTTCTGCAAATTTAGCTTCTAACTCAGCAGCTTTATTTCCATCTTCTTCCGAAAAATCAGGCTTTTGATAAATAGCATCTTTTTCTTGCATAATATTCCACAAAGGACGGTGTCCCATCAAAACAGTATGCAAAACAGGAATCTCATCGTATTCGAAGTGATTCTGTTTCAAAACTGCCATACGAGCCCCTGCTTGCATAGAATATGTGCCACGAGTTGGGTCAATTTCTCCAGAAATAATCTTCAAGAAAGTTGATTTTCCTGCACCATTTGCACCAATGACACCATAACAGTTGCCGTTTGTGAACTTTAAATTTACTTCATCAAATAAAACACGCTTACCAAACTGTAAGCCTAAATTTGAAACATCTAACATAGAAAGAATTTATGATTATATAAAAATGCTTTATTTATATCTTTACAAACAGGGGTTAAAAACCTGTTCAATTAATTTATACAAAACATTTTTTGCGAATAATTCGGTTGATTAAACTATTGAATATGAATAACTTACCACCAAAAGTAAGCCGTTTTTTCAAAGCACAAAGGTACAAAATTATTTTGATTTTTTGAAGTTATGTGTGAAGGATAATTTTTTAATATCTATTCCAAAACCCTATTCTGTGCAAATTTCTAAAATCTTCCCAAGTCGGAATGATTGAGTGTGCTTCTTTGGGCAGTTCTTTCAAAACATTGTGATATAATTGACACGAATAAATATCTAAGTCAGATTCATCACAGGAATATAAGAATTGTAGAAACGTTCCAATAGTTGTTTTTTCTTTACTTTGAAAATATTTCTCTTGATATGAAATTTCTTTGTGAGGTTTTTTTAGGACATAATTTGAACTACGAAATACTCTGTCTTTGGTTGTTTGTGCTGAAAAACGATATAAAACTGTTGAGTTATAATCAGCTATTTTATTCCAATCAAAAAAGAAAAAAGTTGTATCTAGCTTATGAGTTGAAATCAGATTATTTCTCAAGTCTGTAATTTCAATTTTCAAAGTATTTGGCTTTATTTCTTCTCCTTCTCTTAAATAATCTTCAAAATATTCTACAAAAATTTTTAAACTACTTTTCATATAGTTACTTTTAGTTTCTGCTAAAATATTTATTCCTTTGGGAACAGGACGACAAGTAACGTGTCCAGTTTTTTCAAAATAGATTTTTTTCTATCTTCTTTGTATGTTTTTTCTTTTCCATACGAAAACTCCATAATCAAGGAATATAAAATGCTTATATTTGAACTAATACTAGGAAGTATTAAAAGAATATATTAGACTTAAATATACAACCTTTTTTGTTTCCTTATTTTTTTTAAAAAGTAAAGTTAATTTTACTACATGACCAATTTTTATAGGTTAAGATAGATAATCGACAATCTTTTCTCCTACTATTTTTGCTGTCCCACAAAACCCTAATAACCCTTTTAATCTTTTCCTATGAGTTTATCAATAGTGTATCGTTTATTTTTTTTCGTTTTAGTAGTTGTTTTTTTATTCAATTCTGAAACAGTAGCCCAAAATAAAGAGCAAAACAAACGATTTTTCAAAATAATAAATTTGAAAGACAAAGTAAATGAAGGCTTTTTTCAGTCTGATAAACAGATAACAAAACTGCTTTTTGAAGGTGCAAAAAATGGAAGTTTGCCGATTTATAAGGTAGATTATAAAGATGATTCGAAAACAGTAAAAGTAGAGCGTTTGGAAAACGAACACATGGACAAATTTCAAACTCTGACTACTGACCAGCTTAGTATTTTGGGAATTGATTATGTTGAAAGTACAATTAATTCTACAAAGACGATTCATATTCAATATTTACATTTGTTGGTAGCTGGGAAATATTTTTCAGATGCCAAGCCTCAACCTGTTGTTTCGTTTCGTTATGAAGATGCAAAACGTTTTTTGGATGACGATCATCGCAGCGTTTGGATTCCTACTCAAAATAAAACAGATGAAGATGTACAAAACAATAATTTCTTTGAAAATCTATTTTTAGCAGATGAATCTCAACAGGCTAAAATTAGTCAGAAATTGGCGCAGCTTGTCAAAAGTGAAAAGATTACACCTTACGATTTAGAAGAATTTGAATATAAAAAGAAAGAAAAAGGACAGAAAAAACAGCTAAAAGAGCCTCAAAAAATGAGTACTGAGCAGTTTTTGAACCGTTGGAATTCGCTCACAGATGCGCCTATTGGAGAAGTCAGAATTCAGAATATTGATGATAGAATTCCTACCAAAGATTCTCATGATTTTTTTACTTCAAAATGGATTACGGTTTGGAATACAAAAACCAATTATTTGAAACCTGTTGCAGCTTTTTTGGTGGAAGATATGAAGCCTTTTTTCTCTTCTTCTAATCAAGAAAAATTAGACTCGCTGAATCAAAAAATAACTATTTATACAAAAGCATTGCGAAACCACTATTTTGAAACTGAAAATACAGTTTGGAAAAATGAAGATTTGAAAGATGAACCTTTTTATAAAGATAATTCTATCAATGCAAATAGCAATCGGTCTTTAGACAAATTAGTTTATTATGTCAGAACAGAAATTTATCTAAACGAAAACGTAAATAAAACATTATTTCAAGATGATAATGAAATTTCTAAATTACTTTTAGAAGCAGCCGAAAAGGGAAAATTACGAGGCTATGAAGCAAATTATAATGCAGAAAAAGGGAGTTTTTACGAAAAAGAAATTGATTTTACAGAAATTAAATCTAATTTATTGAAAGGAAAAAGAGAAAAATCGCCAGCCGAAATACTTGGTATTAGCGAAGAACAAGTAAAAATTGGAATTTCTTTAGAGCAAGTTGCAGAGCTAGAAAAGTATCGAAATGAGCAAGCGAAAGAGATTTTAGAAATAAACCAACTCTATACAAATCCATCTAGTAAGTTTTTTTATATGTCTGATATTTCACTTTTAGAGATTGAAAATGAAGTTATTTATGATACAAAAACAGACCGTTATTTTTTTCAATCTGCTTATGTTTCCTTGTATGTTCCTGCTGAAAAATCGGGAATTGAAATGAACAAACTAATAGCCAAATTTAAGATTCATGATGTTTTGAATGTTCTCAAAAAAAGTCCAAAAATTATGCTTTCAGAATATCAACGACAGTTTATTCATCAAAATTTCAAGGAAGAAAAACGAATTCCTAAACGAGTTCATTATGCTTATTTTTTATGTAAACAACTTTATGTAGGAAATAAATGGCTGGTTGATGGTGTTTTTTGGGAGTAATGAATCTATTATTTTGGTTGCAGAGCAACTTAACCTTTGTAGAAAAAATAGCAAGGTTTCGTAGCTCTGTTGCTATAATCTAAGAATACTTCTTTTTCCTCCAAAAATACCAAGCCAATCCAAAAACTAAAATAATTACATTCGGTACAACTAAATTTAGAAACTGCCAATAACTTTTTTCTTCTTGTATCTTAAACGTATCTAACGGACGGATTTCAAACTCTTTTGTTCTTGAAGTGATAATTCCACCTTCATCAAGCATATAAGCAAGCGAGTTGAGGAAAAACTCTTGATTGGAATAGGTGTTTTTGCTTATTTCATCATAACCAATCGGCAACGGCTGGCGTGTTCTTCTATCAAAATCATTGGAAAGCAAATCGCCATCTCCGACAACTAAAACTTTAGAATCTTTTCCTTTTTGGATAAATTCTTTTTCAGAAAAACCACTCGGAGGAAAACGCCCTTTAAAAGCAGAACTAAATTCTCCTTCCAAAAGATAAGCAACTGGAAGATTTGAAGTTTGATAGAGTTTTGGATTTAAGTCTAGTTTTAGCTCGTCTAATGAAATAAGCGTAGGCACTTTTTTGACACGTGAATATTGAGATGAAAAAACTAAAGGCGTTTGAATAATTCCATCAGCTTTCACAGAATCCAATGTACTGACAAACTTAAACATCAGAGCGTCCATATTTTTAGTAATTGGGTGTGTCGAAAAACCTGCCGTTGTGGCATAATACGGAAAAGGGATAGGCTGAACATTGGCTTTATTTCCCATTTGACCCACATTTACCAAAATTTGTCCCGATTGTGTGTCTTGCAAAAGGTCTTGATTGACACGGACACCATAACGAAAAATCATTTCATTCAATCCCAAATTATATGCAAAAGCATACGTTCCTCCTTGTGCAATACTATCCAAATTCATCTGAACTTGGTCAATAAAAAAGAGTAATTTCCCTCCATTCATCAAATATTGGTCAAGCTGATAACGGTCATTATCGGTATAAGAAAGCGTTGGTTTTGCAATGACAATAGCATCGTATTGCAGCAAATTCTGAATAGGATTTTGGATTTTATTACTATTTTGAGTATCTGATTTGAAAGAATTAGTTAGATTTTTATTCAAATTCAACCTTTCTACAATATAATTTTCACTCAATGCTTGTGTTAGCGAAATAAGTCTATCATTTGAAAGTTCGTCGTGTCCTTCAATAAAAGCAATGTTACTTTTTTGTTTTTTACTCAGTTTTTGAATGGCAGAAATAAGCTCGTATTCAATATTTTCGATGGACTGATTGAGTTGTTCTTGTGGCGAAGCTGTACGATTTCCTTTCAAAAGCAAAACTGGTTTTTCTTTGTTTTTATAGGAAATAATCGCCGAAGGAAAGATTAATTTTTGTACTTTTTTGCCTTGAACAGTTTCAAAAACGGTTGTGGGTTGGATTCCACGGTCAGAAAGCTGTTTGTAATAACGGTTTTGTTCTTCTGGATTACTAGAAACTTGCTCTGGATTGATGAATGTAAACTGAATGTTTTTACCTGCATACATCGAAAATTCTTCTAGCGTTTCTTTGACTGATTTTTGAAGTCGTTTGAATGAAGAATTGAGTTCGCCTTCCAAATAAATTTCTATATAAACAGGTTCTTCTAAGTTTTTCAAAATGTTTTTTGAAGATTCTGTAATGGTATAACGCTTTTCAGCAGTCAAATCAAGACGAAAAAAATAGTCTTGAGCAAGAATATTTATCAACATTAGTCCCAAAAAAAGGACAACTAATTGCATGATAGTTTCCCACTTTCTAGTATTAATCTGAGTAGTGATTTGAAATTTTGAAGACGATTTTAAATTGTCTTCGGAATTGTTTGAAATAGACATTCTTTATAATAAAAATTTCTGTATGCTTTTTCTGAACACGCCAAAGTGTGTGTTACAGTCGTGATAACGAATCACAAATTTAGTTATTTCTGACAGTTTGGAAACTGTCAGCTACTTTAATTGCATAAAAAAAGGCCACTCTTTCAAAAAAATTAAAAGATAGCCCTTTCTATTGTATCAGTTTTGGAAAGCTAGAACAAAAAATCAAATGACTGGTGTGCGCTAAAATTGATAAAACAATCAACAATAAGGATTGTAAATTGAGTAATAAAACCAAGTTTTTTGATTTAGATATCGTCGCTTTCCAATTCGATTCTAAGTAAAAGATATAAAAGCGAAAATTGTTTTACCTATTTTGCTCTTAAATCTGATACAAAGGTGCAAAAAAAATCTAGTTAAACAAGTGTTTTTTCGATTTTTGTGAACTGACTGACTATAATTTACTTAATTTTGCTTCTTAAACAAGCATATTTAGTAAAAAACTAGGGTAAACGCACGAAACTTTTTATACTGCTTTTAGTGTGTTTAA
>PFKD01000012.1 GCA_002784125.1 Flexibacter sp. CG_4_10_14_3_um_filter_32_15 | reverse complement strand
CTCTAATAAAGTTCATTTTTGAGGTTCTACAAAGGTTACGTTGCGCTGCAACTGAAAATCAAATACTTAAAAATGTCACTCATGTTGATATTATGGAACAACAGAAGAGGGTATAATTTGCAAGACAGATGATTTTCTAAATTATGCTATTCAAAACACTTGTAAAAGTGCAATTAATATTGGTATTTTGAGTTTCCAAGCCTGGAATAGAAATATCAATGGAGGAACTAAATCAGAACACAAAAGAGGGCAAATTCAACTTAAATGGGGAACTCTAAAACAAGACATTAGAAAAATATGAACAAAGCCAAGCAAGGAAATAACGAAGAAGTAAAATTCACAAAATTGCTCAATCAAAAAGGAGAATTATGGAATGATTTGGGCTATAACGCTGAAAATCATTATGGTATTCACGTTATTTCAAATAAATTTGGAGAAATAAATCAAAGTAAAATTCCACCAAAAGCAGATATTTTTGTAGCAAAAGGAAATTTAGACAATGATTATTTACAAACTCAAGACTATTATTTGAATGAAAATGATGCAGTAAAATTTGGTCTTGCTTCTGTTGATAAAAGTGGGATCTCTGTAAAACTTGCTAAATCAAATTATACAATTATCAAAATATCGCCTTCTACTTTTAAAAAAATATTTGGTTCGAATATTTTAGGAGTTGGAGCTTCTATTTATTCTAGTAAAGATTTTGAGAAAAATCCGTCTGTTTTAGTTGGTTGGGGAATTGAACTCAAAGAATTTCAATCATTTTTTGCTGATTTACTTAAAGTAAAAGAATCAGAAATCACTTTAGATAACAAAAAAATATTAGGCAAAATCAAAACTATCTCTAATGACACTATTAAAAAACGAGTTTTAGAAAGCCAAGAAATAAGTGATTTAGTTTTTAAAGGAATTGGAAATTTTGAAGAACCTTTTACAGCACATTGGATAATAGAAAACGACGAAGTAAAAGAAAATTATTACGTTCCATTTTCTGTAACGACTGGTTCTGGTAGAAGTAAAGGGATTTTTACGATTGTTTTGAAACCTAAATAAATTTAGAAATTTCTTTAGCCAAAGCACGAACAACAGGAACAGAAACACTATTTCCAATCTGTTTATAACTTTGATGATAATCAGATTTTATTTTAAAACCCTTTGGAAAACCTTGAATTTGTAAACACTCTTCAACAGTCAATCTTCGTTTTTGATTTACCAAAACAGGAATATTATTTCCACCTGTTCCCATTTTTGCTGTTAAAGTGGGTGATAAATTATCAAATCTAAATGTACATCTTGATTTTCTTACTTCATAAGCAAGTAAATACTCTAAATCCTTTATTGTACCTACGTTTTTATGCTTTTCTAAATGAAAATCTATATTTTGATTTAAGATTGGTATAATTGTATTGTGTTCTTTTGACTTATCAATAATATCAGTTAGAAATTTGGATTCATTTGAAGAAGGAAATTCAAAATTTATATCATCTTGAAAACCAATAATATATATTCTTTCTCTATTTTGAGGAACGCCAAAACTTTTAGAATTGATTATTTTATAAAAGACATTGTAATTTAGACAGTCTTTGTGTTTTTCAGAATTTGTAATACCATTAATTTTTGAACCTAATTTATTCAAAATAATTTCTAAAGTCTTGCCTTTTTCATGGTTTACTAATCCTTTTACATTTTCTAAAATAAACCCTTTTGGTTTTTTTAGTCTTAAAATCCGTTCAATATCAAAAAAAAGTGTTCCTCTTGTATCTTCAAATCCTTTTCGAAGTCCTCCAATACTAAAAGGCTGACAAGGAAAACCTGCACACAAAATATCAAAATTTGGAATTTCACTTTCATCAACTTTTGTAAGATCTATCAATGGAAAATCTCCAAAATTATCATTGTATGTTTTACAAGCATATTTATCAATATCTGCACTAAAGACACATTCTCCTCCCAATTCTTCAAAAGCAATTCTAAAACCACCAATACCACAAAATAAATCTATAAATTTCATGCAAATAATTTTAACTGTTCTACTTTTTCTATTGGTTCTATTTTTTTAGTGTCTTCTTGTTCAACAATTTTTCTGTTGTTGCTAATTTCAATAGGTTGTTTGTTGATTCCTTTCAAAAAATGTTCAATTACATGTACTGTAAAGCCATTTCCAATCATTTTATAACGCTGTGTATCACTACAAACTGAAGTATAATTATCAGGAACACCTTGTAATCTTTCGCATTCCAAAGGAGTTAGTTTTCTTACTTTATTATCAATCAAAATTTTGGTAGTATCTGCTCTAGCTAAAACAGTGGGCGATTTTCCCTCAATAGAAAAAACTCTTCGTTGTCTTTCGTGATCGTTCCAAACGTCTTTAGGCAAGTCAAATACTTTTATTAGTCCATCTTTTGACGGCTTTTCATTTTTAGAAGTTTGACTAACAAAATTATTTATTTCTGTTCTATCAAAAAAATACTTTTCATCTGCATTTTCTTCTAAAATATCTTTTAAAGCTATTGGATTTATTTCTGTTGGAAAATTATCAAAATTAATATTTGTCCAATAATATCTAGGACGAGATTGAGCCGAAAATAAACCCGAATTAATCTCTATAAAATCAACTCCTACATATTCACTCATTAGAGTTCCCCACTTATTTTTTACATTTTCAAGCAAAAAATAAGTGGGTTCTATTTCTTTTAAAAGTCGTATGTATTCATAAAACAAAGATGATTTTTCGCCTTTAAGTCCTAATCCTTTTTGTGCTTGGCTCAAATCTTGACACGGACTTCCACCAATCAATAAATCTATTTTGGGTAAATTAGACGCATCAATATTTCGAATATCTCCCAAATGAATTGTAGTAGGAAAATTGTGTTTTGCTACTTGTATGGCATATTTATCTATTTCGGAAGCGTAGTAATTGCTTACTTCGATTCCTGCTCTTTCTAGTGCAATTCTAGCACACGAAATTCCATCAAATAGACTTAATACATTCATTTAGTAAAAGAGTTATTTTATAAAGTTTGAATAGGCAAATTTACTAAAAATTTGGATTTTTGTTGATTTTATTAGCAAAAAATCATTTTAGATGAAAAATCATTTTTTCAAACCTCCCTCAAATTTCTAAATCAAAAATGCTTTTTGTTTCTTTGTTGAAAATTAGAATAAAGTACACATTCAAAACCAATAGAGAATACTATGGCAACAGTAACAGAAAAGACAACAACCAATACGGCTATCCAAGACGTATTAAACAAATTAGGAATAAAAGAACACAATCCTTGTTATTCAACAGGCTTAAAATGGGCTTCTACTGGCTCAAGTTCAACAAAAAGAGAAACTAAAAAAATCTACTCTCCTGCTGACGGAAAACTTATCGCTTCGGTGGATATGGCTACTGGGGAAGATTATGATACAGTAATCAAAACAGCACAAGAAGGATTCAAAACATGGCGTACACTTCCTGCTCCTGCTCGTGGCGAAATCGTCCGTCAGATAGGAGAGGCTCTTCGTAAGCACAAAGATAATTTAGGAAAATTGGTAAGTTATGAAATGGGTAAAATCTATCAAGAAGGCTTGGGCGAAGTGCAAGAAATGATTGATATTTGTGATTTTGCTGTTGGACTTTCTCGCCAACTTCACGGTTTTACGATGCACTCTGAACGTCCCAAACACCGTATGTATGACCAATATCACCCACTTGGTGTAGTTGGAATTATTTCAGCATTCAATTTTCCTGTAGCTGTTTGGGCTTGGAATTCGATGTTGGCAGCTACTTGTGGTGATGCTTCTGTTTGGAAACCATCTGAAAAAACTCCATTTACGGCTCTTGCTTGTCAGAATATTATTACAGATGTTTTGAAAGCGAATAATGTTCCAGAAGGAATTTTCTCTGTAATTATTGGCGATGCAACAATCGGAAAGGCAATGGCAGAAGATGAGCGTTTGCCTTTAATTTCAGCAACAGGTTCTACTCGTATGGGTAAATCAGTTGGTGCAGCAGTTGGGCAGCGTTTGGGTCGTTCTTTATTAGAATTAGGTGGAAATAATGCAATCATTGTTACGCCAGAAGCTGATTTGGAAATGGCAATTCGTGCTATTATTTTTGGTTCGGTCGGAACGTGTGGACAGCGTTGTACCTCTACTCGTCGTTTGATTTTGCATGATTCGGTTTATGATACAATCAAAGAGCGTTTAGTAAATGCTTACAAAAATCTTCCTATCGGAAATCCATTAGAACAAGGAACTTTAGTAGGACCACTTATCGACAAAGATGCCGTTAAAGGTTTTGAAAAAGCATTGAAAGAAGTTCAAGCAGAAGGAGGAAAACTTATCTGTGGTGGCGAAGTATTGGAAGGCGAAAAGTATTCTTCTGGAATGTATGTAACTCCTGCCATCGTAGAAGCAAAAAATGAATACAAAATGGTACAGGAAGAAACATTTGCACCAATTTTATATTTAATGAAATATTCTGGTAATGTAGAAAACGCAATCGCTATGCAAAACAATGTTCGACAAGGACTTTCTTCTTCTATCTTTACTAAAAATATGTTAGAATCTGAAAACTTCCTTTCTCATTGGGGTTCTGATTGTGGAATTGCTAACGTAAATATCGGAACTTCGGGTGCAGAAATCGGTGGTGCTTTCGGTGGCGAAAAAGAAACAGGTGGAGGACGTGAATCGGGTTCTGATGCGTGGAAAGTATATATGCGTCGTCAGACAAATACAATCAATTATGGAACAGAACTTCCTTTAGCTCAAGGAATTAAGTTTGATATATAAGTAATTTTATGTTGTTGGTGGAGACACCAACAACGGCAGGTTTTAAGGTCTAAATTTGAGCAAACATTAAAATATCGATATTTTAATGTTTGCTCTTTTATTTACATCAATTTTAAGGTTGAAATAATCTAAATTCCTTTAAATCCTTTCTCTTTTTGAGGAAGGATTTTATTTTGTTGGAGAACTAGCAAAATAAGTTTCTACATCTAAATTAGCTGCAAAATTTTGATATTCTTTCGTTCCAAAAATAGGTTGTGCTGCTGCTTGAAATTTTAGAGGGTTTTCCCAAACAATAATAACAGCTTGTGTATTTTCTGCTAAACTCGGAACGCCTTGTTCGTTGAGTTTGTGTACCTTAAACTCACGAGCAAATTTATAACCATCATAGCTTTTCAAAGAATTAAAAAATACTTCTCTGTTTTCCCCAAAAGCATCATCAGTTTTGCCCTTACGGATAGCAAACTCTACTACCAAACCTTCTTTCTTGATACTTTCCATATCAAATGGTTTTCCATCAAGCGTTTCTAAAACTACGTAAGCTAAAGGATTAAAACTAGCAAAATAATCTTTTGCTTCTTTTTGAGGCATAAGACGTGTTGCAGCTTCCCCAAATCCTTGCATAGAATTCCATTCTGTCATTCCGATTAATACTTGCTCAAGATTCAAATCTGGAATTACGGTAAAAAATGGTTGCCATTTTCCTTCATTTAAGGTTGCTTTTTCTTTTCCCAAAACTTCAACAAATTTTGCTCGTGTATCTAAAAAGTTTTGGTGTTGTCCTTCTTTAGATTGATTGATTGCGATTTCAAATAGTGTGTTCATTTTTTTGGAGTTTGATGTGTTTGTAGATTTATTTGTTCCACAACTTGTTAATAAAGCCCAACAAGCAAAGGCGATAAAAAAATATTTCATATAGTTTTTAGATAGAATTTTATTTCAAAATAGTGTTTATTGTTCCAAATACAGAAGGAGGATAATTTCCTATAAAAGTTTGTGTTTCAAGGCTTCCAGTAAATGTAGCGTCTGAATTTATGGCAATAACAGCTTGTTGGCTTTCATAAACAGTCATTCCTACTACGATATTTGGGTTCAAAACAGATTTCCATTGAATTTCTTTTACAAAACCATTTTGTTGAGAAAGTTTTGTAAGAAAAGCATCACGAGCCGTCTCATAGTCAGCTTGATTAAAATTTGAATAGGTTGATAAATCTCTGACAGCAATTTCCAATACTTGTCCTGTTCCTAAAGGTGCTACTGTACCTAAATCTACAGGCTTATACTCGTCAAGTGGTTGAAGAGCTTCAAAAATAATAGGAGTAAATGTGCCAAAAAAGGTTTGTGCTTCTGTGCTGCTAGATAAAGATTGACCCAAAGAATTATAGGTTGCTACATCTTCATATTGTGTCAGTCCAATATAAACACTATCTAATGGCAAATCAGAACCTAAATAATTAAAGAATGGCTGCACTTCTCTGTCGTTTGAAGTACCTTCTTCTGTCATTAGTTTAGCTACAAAAGTATCTCTTGCAGAAGTGAATTCTGAAATACTTACACCTGTATTGACTCTTCGAATGGCTAACTCAAAAACATCATCATTTTTGTCATTTTGAGGAGTAGAATCGTCGTCGTCTTTACAGCTTGATAGTACTAGAAGAGGTAACACAAAAAATAGTGTTAGGGCAAAAAAATTGTTTTTTCTAATCATGAGAAATTTTGATTTTAGTTTGATTTTCTGTTTCAAATTTCTACATTAGTGTTTTATTTTACAAGTAGTTACATTTTTGTTTTATAGTGTAAAAAAAGTAACCATTACTGATAATCAAGGAGTTATATTATGAAAAAACTAGAAATAAATTCAGAACGCTTCGATAATATGGTCGAACAAATCAAAAAATATGGTGGGTGTCCTGTGAGTGCTACCTTAAAAGTGATTGGAGGAAAATGGAAACCTATCATTCTTTATTTTATTTCTGTCGATGTAAATCGGTTCGGACAACTGCAAAGAATGATACCCGATTGTAGCAAAAGAATGATGACAACTCAACTAAGAGAACTAGAAAATGATGGTGTCATTCACAGAGAGATTTTTGCAGAAATACCTCCAAAAGTAATATATACTTTGACTGAAAGGGGAGAGAGTTTAAGACCTCTTTTTAGAGAACTTAGTAAGTGGGGAGTTGAAAATGTTTTAATTCCAAAACAAAATGCAGAACAAAAGACTAAGACATAAAAATAGTGCAGACTTCCTAATCTGCACTACAATTTTGAATAGAAATATAAAACATCTGTTCTACATTCCTTTAAATCCTTTCTCTTTAAGGAAGGATTTTACTTTGTCTAATAGTTCACCTTGAATGATTATTTCTCCGTCTTTTGCAGAACCACCTACGCCACAATGACTTTTGAGTTGTTTGGCTAATTCTTCCAAATCTTCTTTTTTTCCTTCAAAATTTTCTATCAAAACAACTGTTTTGCCTTTTCGTTTTTTACGGTCTAGGCTTACTTTTAGGTTTTGTTTTTCGTTTGGAAGTGTTTCGATTTCCTCTTGTTCTTGAAACTCAAAATCTGGATTTGTGGAAAAAACCATTCCTCCGTTTGTTGGGATTATTTTTTTTTGTTTTTTATCTCTTGCCATAGTTTTTATTAAGTTATGTTCTGACACTTTGGAAAGTGTCAGCTACTTTGAAAACAAATTATCTCAATTCCAACAAAACTACATTTTCTACATGATGTGTCTGTGGAAACATATCGACAGGTTGAATGGCTTTTACGGAATATTTCTCATCTAAAAGCTGCAAATCTCGTGCTTGTGTCGCTGGATTACAACTCACATAAACAATGCGTTTTGCACCAATTCTCAAAAGCATAGCAATTACGTCTGGGTGCATTCCTGCTCGTGGTGGGTCGGTCAAAATTACATCTGGACGATCATGTTTTTCTAAAAATTCTTCATTCAAAACGTCTTTCATATCGCCTGCATAAAAAAGTGTGTTTTCAATTCCATTTAATTTCGAATTGATTTTTGCATCTTCAATAGCTGGTTCGATATATTCTACCCCAATTACTTGTTTGGCTTGTTTTGCTACAAAATTAGCTATCGTTCCTGTCCCTGTATAAAGGTCATAAACCACTTCTTCGCCTGTAAGCTGTGCAAAATCTCTAGTAATTTTGTATAAATTATAGGCTTGAATAGAATTGGTTTGATAAAAAGATTTTGCTTGAATCCTAAACTCTAAACCTTCCATCGTTTCAGTAATATAATCTTTTCCATCAAAACAAACAATATCCAAATCTTGAAAAGTATCATTTCTTTTTGTGTTTACAACATATTGCAAAGAGGTAATTTGAGGGAAAGAATCTTTAATAAATTGCATTAACTTTTCTACCTCTTCATTAAATTCTGAAACTTGCAACATAACCATCAAATCATCTGTCGTTTGAGAATTTCGAATCATCAAGTTTCTCAAAAGACCTTCAAAAGCCATTACATTATAAAATTCTAAATCGTGTTCTCTAGCATATTTATTGACTGCCAAACGAATAGAGTTTGAAGGTTCGGCTTGTAGATAACATTCATTCAAATCGACGAGTTTGTCATAACGCCCCGGAATATGAAACCCCAAAGCACGATTATCAAAATCTTGTCCTGTGGCTATCTGTTCGCTAGTAAGCCAACGACGAGAAGAAAACGTAAACTCTAATTTATTTCTATAAAACCTAGTATTTTCTGATGCTAGAATGGGTTTTATTACTGGTAATTCTATTTTAGCCAATCTTTCTAAATTATCTTTTACTTGTTTTTGCTTGTAAAAAAGTTGATTTTCATAGCTCAAATGTTGCCATTTACAACCTCCACAAATTCCAAAGTGCTCACAAAAAGGTTCTACTCTTTCGTCAGAATAAGAATGAAATTTTACAACAGTTCCTTCCCAATAGCTTTTTCTTTGCTTGGTAATTCGTAAATCGACTACATCTTTTGGTGCTACGCCTGTTACGAAGACTACTCTTCCTTCAGCTTCTTCTGGTCGTGCAATACATTTTCCTTCTGCACCTGCATCAAGAATGACTACATTTTCTACAATTCTGTTTTTATTTTTTCTTCTTCCCATTTTGTCTGTGCTGATGATATTATTCTATTTTGATTTAGCGTACAAAGTTAGGCAAAATAAAATAGTTGTATAGTCTTTACATAAAAAAACTAGGGTAAACGCACGAAAAAAAAATGTACTCGTTTAAAGCAAATCAAGCTAGTTTTTAACTTTGCAAATTGAATTTACT
>PFKD01000127.1 GCA_002784125.1 Flexibacter sp. CG_4_10_14_3_um_filter_32_15 | reverse complement strand
TAACTTTGTAAATTGAATTTACTCTGATAATTAAAGTCTGTTTAAACACACTAAAAGCAGTATAAAAAGTTTCGTGCGTTTACCCTAGTACATTGATATAAATTGATTAACTTTCAGTTATTAAAGTAGAATTTACAAACTTACACACACAAATACATTTTTTATGAGCAAAATAAGAAAAGATGAAGCCTTACTCTACCACTCAGAAGGCAAACCAGGTAAAATTGAAGTCATTCCAACAACTGCCACCAAAACACAGCGAGATTTAGCTTTAGCTTATTCTCCGGGGGTTGCAGAACCGTGTAAAGAAATTGCAGAAGACATTGAAAACGTTTATAAATATACTGCAAAAGGAAATTTAGTAGCCGTTATTTCGGACGGAACATCCGTTTTGGGTTTGGGAAATCTAGGGCCCGAAGCCTCAAAACCAGTGATGGAAGGAAAGGGAGTTCTATTCAAAATTTTTGCAGGAATAGATGTTTTTGATTTAGAATTAAATACAAAAACAGTAGAAGAATTTATTGCCGTCGTGAAAGCATTAGAACCTACTTTTGGAGGAATAAATTTGGAAGACATAAAAGCTCCAGAGTGTTTTGAAATCGAACAGCGTTTGAAAAAAGAACTCAATATTCCGATTATGCACGACGACCAACACGGAACTGCAATTATTACAGGTGCTGCGTTGTTAAATTCCTTAGAACTTGTAAATAAAGATATTGATAAAGTAAAAATTGTAGTTTCGGGTGCGGGTGCTTCGGCTACTTCGTGTATGAATATTTTTGTCGATTTGGGCGTAACTCGCAGCAATATTATTGTTTGTGATAGTAAAGGAGTTATTCGTAAAGACAGAGAAAATCTAACTAAAAGCAAAGAAATTTTTGCAACTGATACAGATGCACATACATTGGAAGATGCCCTCAAAGGAGCAGATGTATTTATGGGGCTTTCTAGGTCAGATGTAATGAGTCCAGAAATGCTTTTATCGATGGCTAAAAATGCTATTGTTTTTGCACTTGCCAATCCAGACCCAGAGATTAATTACGAACTGGCTATGAAAACTCGTCAAGATATTATTATGGCGACAGGGCGTTCGGATTACAACAATCAAGTAAATAATGTACTCGGTTTTCCATTTATTTTTAGAGGTGCTTTAGATGTTCGTGCAACAGAAATCAATGAAGAAATGAAACTGGCAGCCGTAAAAGCTCTTGCTCAACTGGCTAAAGAACCTGTTCCTGACATCGTAAAAATTGCTTATAATCAACAAACGATTGGATTTAGCAAAGATTATATCATTCCAAAACCATTAGACCCTCGTCTTCTCACAACGGTTGCACCTGCCGTAGCTCGTGCTGCTATGGAAAGTGGAGTAGCCAAAAATCCGATTAAAGACTGGCAAAAATATGAAGCTGAGCTCATCGAAAGAATGGGCAAAGACCAAAGTATTATTCGTCGTTTGGTAAGTATGGCAAAACAAGACCCTCAACGTGTAGTTTTTGCAGAAGCTGATAACGCCAAAATATTAATGGCTGCACAGATTGTAAAAGATGATGGCATTGCAATTCCTATTTTGTTAGGAGATAAGCGAAGAATTAAGAGATTGATAGAAGAAAATAACTTGGATTTGGCAGATGCCACAATCATTGACCCAAGAAGTGAAGATTCAAATGAATTGATAGAGTCGTATGCAAATACATTCTTTGAAAAACGCAAACGTAGAGGTTACAATCATTATGAAGCTCAAAAAGCAATGCGTGAGCGCAATTATTTTGGGGCAATGATGTTAGAAGAAGGCGATGCAGATGCCCTTATTTCTGGTCTTTCTAGGAAATATTCGGATACTATTCGTCCTGCTTTAGAGATTGTCGGAACGTATAAAAGTCATAGAAAAGTAGCAGGTATTTATATGATGATTACTCGTAAAGGACCAATATTTTTTGCAGATACAACAATGATTCCAGTCCCAACAGCAGAAGATTTGGTAGGTATTGCAGCCATGACTTCGAATACTGTAAAAGAATTTGGTTTAGAACCACGAGTAGCCTTTTTATCTTATTCAAATTTTGGTTCATCAGATGATGAAGAGCCAAGAAAAGTAAGAAGAGCAATAGAATTAATGAAAGAACACTATCCACATATTGTTGCTGATGGAGAAATTCAGGCAAATATTGCTTTCAATAATGATATTTTGAAAGAAAATTATCCGTTCTCTGACCTTGCTGATGGAGAGCCTAACATTCTGATTTTCCCAAATCTTTCCTCTGCAAATATTGCTTACAAACTCATTCAAGAGATTAGTGGTGCAGAAGCTATCGGTCCTATTCTGACAGGAATGAAAAAATCTGTTCATATTTTACAACTCGGAAGTTCAGTTCGTGAGATTGTAAATATGGTTACGATTGCTGTTGTAGATGCTCAACTCAAGCGTAAGTATGCTGTGCAAGGTGCAAAAGAGAAGTTTATGTAAACTGAAATTTTGAATCAAGAAAAGGCATTTTATCGAATTAATGTTGATGAAATGCTTTTTTTGTTTTAGCTAATTTTATCAAACTTAGATTAAACAGAGTTAAAAATAGAATTTTAAAAAAACAACGCTACTAAACAAAAAATTGCTTCTACTTACAAAATCTATTATCTTAGTCAAAATTTTAATCTAAAATTTTGTCTTTAGAATCAATTACAAAATAATTTATATACTTAACTCAATATAGCTATGGAAAATGCAGAAAATGACAAACCAGCTTACGCAAACCCTATGATGCGTCAAGACGCACTTAAAGGAAAAACTATCGTTATCACAGGTGGTGGAACAGGTTTAGGTCGTGCAATGGGAACGTATTTTTTAAAATTAGGGGCTAATCTTGTCATTACGAGCCGTAAACTAGATGTTTTGGAAAAAACAGCTAAAGAAATGGAAGCCGAAACAGGTGGAACAGTTCTTCCTTTGGCGTGTGATGTACGTAATTATGACCAAATCGAAAAAATGCTCAAAGATTCGGTTGCAAAATTTGGAAGCGTTGATGGATTGCTCAATAATGCAGCAGGAAACTTTATTAGTCCGACAGAAAGATTGTCGCACCGTGCTTATGATACAATTGTTGATATTGTTTTGAAAGGAACGTATTATTGTACACTTGCTTTTGGAAAATATTGGATTCAAGAAGGCAAAAAAGATAATTATGCTTCTTCAAAAACAGTTTTGAGTATCGTTACTACATATGCTGAAACAGGTTCGGGTTTTGTAGTTCCTTCGGCTACTTCTAAGGCTGGAGTTGTGGCTCTTACCAAATCTTTGGCTGTGGAATGGGCAAAATATGGCATTCGTTTCAACGGTATTGCTCCAGGTGCTTTCCCTACAAAAGGAGCTTGGGAACGCTTAATGCCTAAAAATTTACAAGATAAATTTGATATTAAAACTCGTGTTCCTGTCAAAAGAGTAGGCGATCATCAAGAATTGGCTAATCTTGCAGCTTATCTTATTTCTGATTATTCAGCTTATATCAATGGTCAGATTATTACGATTGATGGTGGCGAAGTAGCTCAAGGTTCTGGACAGTTTTCTATGTTAGAACACGTTCCTCAAGAAATGTGGGATATGGTAGAACAAATGACTCGTAGCGCAAAAAGTAGTTAAGACAAAAAATATTTGTTATTTTTCTATAGAATTGGGTTTGCAAACCCAATTCTATAGAAAAATTATATTTAAAGCAAACTCATTGTATTTATCTTCATTCATCATATAAATCATTTACCAATCAGTTACAGTATTAAATCATGCAAATCAAAAAAAACGATAGCCTTTTACTTTTCATTGATGTACAAGAAAAATTATTTCCTCATATAGACAAACATTTTGAGTTAGAAAAAAAACTCAATCAACTTGTTGAGGGAATGCAGGTTTTAGGAGTTCCGATTATTGTTTCAGAGCAATACACAAAAGGACTAGGAAAAACGATTGAATCTGTTTCTGAAAAACTAGATGATACAACTCCTACTTTTGAAAAAATGACTTTTAGTTGTATGCAAAATTTAGAACTTGCAGCAGCCATTCAACAAACAGGACGAAGAACCATTATTTTAGCAGGAATAGAAGCACACATTTGTGTTCTTCAAACAGCTTTAGATTTGTGTGCAGAAGGATTTGATGTTGCTTTGGTTCTTGATGCAGTTGGTTCTAGAAGTGAGGAAAACAAAAGTATTTCTGTTTTGAGATTACAAAATAAAGTAGCTTTTACAAGTGTAGAATCTGTACTTTTTGAGCTTTGTGAGGTTTCAGGAACGGAAGAGTTTAAGACAATTTCTAAGATTATTAAATAGGTGGTTTTGTCGTTGGTGGGGACACCAACAACGGCAAGTTTTTACTTCGCACAGACTCGGAAGTCTGTGATACAGTTTATTCTATCCCAAAACCTCCAATTCCTTTACCTCAAAACGCCCAGAATCTTTCAAATAACCAATAATAAACTGCGCAAATTCTGTATCAAAGTCAGCTTGAGCAAAATTAGTTTGTTTTAAATTCTCTAGCAAAGCATCTTTGTCTTCTTCAAACTCTCTATTTTTTCTCAAAAAATCGGGTACATTGTGCTGCACAGAAAAGCGTAAAAAACGAATTTCTGCATTTTGAGAATCATTTTTTATGGCTTTTTCAAAAAAATCAAAACTCTTGGTTACTTGTGCTAATTTTATATACGGATTCCAAGAAAATTGTGCCATCATAGACTCACAAGCAGCACGATATGCTAACAAAAGCGAAGACGGATTTTCTATATCTCGTAATTTTTTTAAAAGTCTTTCTATTTTTCGCTCATTTCCTATGGCTTCGAAATATTTTTTACGTACTTCTTTTTCTTCTAAATTATTCATAGTAGTTGTTCATAAGTTATTAAGTGTTTCGTATTATGAATCTATTTGTAGCTATAAAAAGTTTGAAAATTATTTCTATTTCATTTGATACTTTTCATAATATTCATCAGCAGGAAGGTTTGAGTTTGAAGCAGCAGCCACAGCAAGCTCATCACAACGCTCATTTTCTGGAATTCCTGCATGTCCTTTTACCCATTGAAAAGTAACCTGATGTTTTCTATAAAGTTCTAAAAATCGTTTCCAAAGGTCTGCATTTAGGCGTGGTTCTCCTTTATTGATAAAGTTTTTTTTCTCCCAACCCAAGAGCCATTTTTTCTCCACAGCATCAACTACATATTTCGAATCTGAATAGATTTTTACTTTCATATTTGGTTTTTTCAGAGCTTCCAAGCCGATAATTACAGCCAAAAGTTCCATTCTGTTGTTGGTCGTACAGCGAAAACCTGCCGAAAATTCTTTTCTTAATCCTAATGATTTAGCCATCAAAACTGTTCCGTATCCTCCTCTTCCGGGGTTTCCTTGTGCTGCTCCGTCGGTGTACATTTCTATCATTTTGGTTGTGATTAGTGATTAATTTTTTAGTAATTAATAAATAGAAGGTATATTTTTGAAATTATGAAATTATGAATTTTAGGGTAAACTATTGCTTACTTACCGATTCAATTCTTTCAATTTGTCGTAAAAAATGCTTTATTGATAGAATTTAAACAAATTAAAATCAACAAAAATGATTTATTTTACAAAATTGCTCGAAAATTGTTCATATCTTAACTAAAAACAAATCTAAGAAAAATACTAAAGAAAGATTTTAATAAAATAGATTTTGAAGAATACCATTATGAAATTATTTTTTTGTCAAACTCTGCTTGCAATTTTGCTAGTCGTTTCTTGCACATCTTGTAGTACAGAGGAAACCAAATATGCAGAAGAGAATACTACAATGCCTTCTGATACGATTCCAAATGTCTTAAAAACGGGTAATACAATGATAAAAGATAGCGTTTTGATTTCTTATACAGATTCTGTCGATATTATTCTTAGTAATTTGAAGGTAAGTGAAGCCCAAGCGCAAGAACTTTCAGAATCAATGAGCGATATGATAGAGCAAGCTCAAAGTTTACAAAAAAATAATCAAAATGAAGAAGGAACAAGAGGTTTTGAAGCCTTCAGAAAGGATTTACCAAAAGATTTGAGTACCTATTTGTATATGAAAGTAGATTCTTTTCCTCAAAGTTTATTACCCAAAAGTACAAAAAACTTATATATAGGAGCTGCAACTGAAGGAGAGGAACAATATTTATACGGTCTTAGTAATGAAGGAAACCTTAAAAAACTTGCCAAACTTCCAACTGATTTTAGGTTTAATGCTTATAAAAAAACAGAGGCGTATTACAAAGATGGAAAGATTTTTATTTGTTCGGAAGAAAATTATAAAGCAACCGTTATTTGTGGAATTTTTGATTTTGATTTTGATAAAAATATGCTCATTTTGGAAGACCAAACAGCAAGCGATTTTTCAGTTGAAGCGATTGCAAAAGCTCAAAGAGCAGTAGAAAAAGGAAATATTATAGAAGCCGTAAATTTTTATGAGCAAGTTGCTTATCCTCATAATTATATGCAGGTAGAAACTGAAACAATTCATTTGCTCAAAAAAACGTATTCTGTTTTACAAAAATTAGAAAAAGAGAAAAAATATGATTCTGCAATGCTTGTTTTGGAAAGTATTTTTGAGTTTTGGGGAACAGAATTTTTATTAAATATCGAAACGCCACAGCAATTACAAGAGCTTTTTAAAAAATATAATTTTGAACTTACTCAGAAGGAATATATTCATATTTTAGAAAAATATGGTAGCCTTCTTCTTCAATCCAAAAAATACGTTGATGCAGTAGAAATAAACAAAAAACTAACTCAAATCACACCCACTTCTGCACTCGCTTATCTTCAACTTGGAAATGCCTATTACAATTTGGAACGCTTACAAGAGAGCCAAAATGCCTATAAAAAATACAAAGAAATTATAGCCAAAACAGGACAAAAAACAGATAAAGAAACACTAACACAAGTTGAAAAACGATTGAGTGAGAAATAATTTTAATAATGATATAGTTTGTTGATGTCGCTTCGCTAAAATACCAACCTAACTCTGACCATAAAGCTGTATTAGTTGTTTTTAAATAAATTACATAATAGCTACTAATTTTTCCATTACAAAATCATAAATTCCTAAAAATCGAACAATAGCAATAATAATAATTCCTATCAAAATACCTCGTATCCAATAATTTGCTTTTGGGTGTCCGACGGCAAATTTAGCTGCCCACATGGCACCAATCATTTGAGCAACCGAAAGCGTAAGACCAGCAATCCACTCTATTTGTCCACTCCAAATAAAGATAGCAAAAGCAGGAATATTCAAAAGAAGGGTAAGCAAAAGTTTGACAGCATTGGCATTGGTAAGGTCATAACTTGTTGCAGACATCAAAACCACCAACATAATCACACCGACACCAGCTTGAATAAATCCACCATAAAAACCAACAAGTAGAAAAATAAGCATCAGCCAAGGCAAAGCAAGTTCTTTTGTGTTTTTATTGCTTTCTACCCATTTTTTAGGATTATTCAAGACCAAAAACAGCATAAAAACCATTACACCACCAATAACCCGACTGAGCCAAATTTCATTCGATTTTCCTACCTCAACGGCTGTATATGCTCCCAAAATAGAACCAATAACAGTAGGAATGGCAATTTTCCAAATCCCTTTAAAATCTGTTTTGCCACTCTTTAAAAAGGTACGAAGCCCTACCAAAACTTGAAAAGTTATGCCTACTCGGTTTGTTCCATTTGCTATTCCGACAGGCAAACCAGCAGCCACAGAAAGTGCCGTAATCGTCAATATTGAGCCATTTCCTGCCAATGTATTGATTATTCCTGCCAAAAAACCAGCAGCTAACAAGACCAAATAGACCCAAATTGTATATTCCATGTTCAGTTACCAGTAAATAGTAATCAGTTACCAGTTTAATAAATTATGAATGTGTGTTTCTCAGTTCCAATCCCCAATCTCTCGTCCCTGTATTTCTTTCGCCCCTAATCTCCATTTCCCAATTCCTACTTATTAAGCATACTCATTTTTAGTTTTATTCTTGTGAGTTCTTGTTTTGTATTTAGAGGAAAATCATTTTTCATAATCCAATCGTAGTACGAAGATTCTTTTGTCAGAACGTCTTCAATTTTTTTGTCTTTGTGTTTTCCAAAAGCAAAAACAGCTTCATTTTTTTCATTATAAACCATTCTACCAGCCAAATCAATGCGATTCGAAAAACTTAATTGATGCAAGGCTTCCATATCATTTTTTACTGGAACGGTAACATTTCCTAGACTGTCTTTGTGTTCCATATTTTCGTATCTTTTTACCTGCTCTTCCAAAATACCAACACATGCCATCGTATCTACTTCGGCACTGTGCGCTCCTTCTAACTCTTTATTACAGTAAAATTTGTAAGCTGCCGAAAGTGTGCGAGGTTCCATCATGTGATAGATTCTCTGCAAATCAATAAGTTTACGATTTGATATATCAAAATCTACTCCTGCTCTCAAAAACTCCTCTACAAGCATCGGAACATCAAAACGCATAATATTAAAACCTGCCAAATCACAGCCTTTCAAAATACTAGCGAAGGTTTTTGCCATTTGCTTGAAAGTAGGTGCGTCTTTTACGTCCTCATCACTAATTCCATGTATTTTTGTAGTGATTTCTGGAATCGCAACGGTAGGATTTATTTTGTGTGTATGAATTTCTTTTTCGCCATTGGGCATCAGTTTTACAATAGAAATTTCTACAATACGGTCTTTTATAGTGTCTATTCCAGTCGCTTCTAAATCAAAGAATGCTAATGGATTTTTGAGATTGAGATTCATAATTAAAGTACAATGCTAGGTTCTTGAAGTAATTAGATTAGACAAAAGTAAGAAATTATTGATAAGTCTTTTGAAATTGAATAATTTTAAAAGAAATTTATAGCTATTCAAACAACCTCAAGGTAAATCATTCTCAAAATTATAAAAAACTACTTTGTGTTTTTCTTGTTTAGATATAGATAGGCAATATGAGTGACATTTTTCAAATTCTGTAAATTGATCAATTTTTGACAAAATAATAGTTTGCTTTTTTCCATAAAGTAGGGTT
>PFKD01000090.1:12129-13941 GCA_002784125.1 Flexibacter sp. CG_4_10_14_3_um_filter_32_15 | reverse complement strand
ATAAAGTTCATTTTTGAGGTTCTACAAAGGTTACGTTGCGCTGCAACTGAAAATCAAATACTTAAAAATGTCACTCATGTTATTATTCATTACTTTGTTATTTGTAATTTTTCATTCTCTAATTCCCCATTCCCCATTCCCCATTCTCCAATTCCTAATTCCAATTCCCAATTCCCAATTCCAATCTCCAATTCCCAATTCCCAATTCCCAATTCCTAATTCCCAGAAATATTCCATCTACTTTCGCCCATTTTTGTCACTGCTACAATTTCATTTTTTTCTAAATCAAAATATGCGTTTCCAAAAAAAGGTTTGTGTTCGTTTGTTCGCATAGATTTGAGAAGTGTTTTGTTTCTAGCATCGTACAAATGAAGTATTTTGTCTGTATTCTGAATCATAAAATATCTTCCATTATCACTCAAAATCATTTTGTCATTTTTCTTAAAATGAAATGTAGAAAACTGATTTACTTGTCTTGCCCCTCGTCCGTCTAAAGTGTAATAATAAATTCTGTTTCCTTTACTGATTGCAGCAATAGATTCATAATTGAATTTTATTTTCTCATCTAATTCTTGTTTCTCTTTTTCATTCAATTTTTCAAATTCACTTAAAAATAATTCTGCATAGACAAAAGTAGCTTGTGGCATTTTTGCACCTTGAAACGTATTGAGAAGTTTTCCAAATTCTGCTTTTTCTGTTTCTTCATCAGCTTTCAAACTTCTAAGCTCAATAAGTCCGTTTTCATAACTCAAAAGAACTTCTGTTTTTTGTAGATTTTCTACCCAAAAATAAAGTTTCTCATCTTTGTTGATAAAACCTTCCCACTCTTTTGGATATTCTTTTAAGATAGAATACTGATTTTCTGTGTTTAAATTTTCTGTACTTACAAATGAAGTTGGAGGCTCTGCCTGTGCTTGTGTGACGAGTGATAGTTGTTTTGTCGGATATTCTGAATTGGGCTTATACTCTGTAGCTTTTTTGTACCAATATTTTGCATCGTCGTATTTTTGTGCTTTGAAAAAACGGTCTGCTTCTTCTAAAGCTAATAAATATTCATTTTCAAGTTGTTCTAAAAGATGCAAGGCTTCTGTATTACTTGGATTTATGTTGAGCGTTTTTATATAATAACTTTCAGCTTCGGTATAATTCTGTGCTTGATAGTATTTTTTACCATTATTGATATAATGTTTTTCTGTAATCGAAATTCCTTGAACATTCATGTTTGTGGCTGGCGAAGTAAGCGCATTGATTGCCATTCCTATCATTCCAAAAACACCTACCAATACACAAGTAGCCATCAAAACAGCTCCAGAATATTTTTTATAAAAGGCTACTTTTTTTCGTTTTTCAATTTTCTTTTTGTCCAAAGAAAGCGAACGCAGCGCAGGAACTTTCTTGAGCGTTTGAGATTGGTGGCAATGCGAACGACCAATATATTCCCAAGAATCTACCATAAAAGCTGACTTACAAACACTACAAAAAACCACTTCATCGCCTTCTTCTATAATCTCATGGGTAATAGAATCTTGCCTTTTTTGAGCAAGAAAATGAGCATGTTTTGTTTTATCTATAAAATGAGAGTAAATTTTTGAAATGGATTTTTTCATGATTTTATCAATAAGGAATTCTATTTCAGTTTTATTAAAAAGACTTTTACAGTAGTATTTTTGTTTGTTTATCTAAAATACGAATTTTTGTATAAAATAGTTAATTGATTGTGTTAGAAAATGTTATGAATTAATTACAAGATCCTTTTTATTGAAAGGATAAATTTTTTAAGATAACACTTTTAGGTTTATGACGTTTAAGAGA
>PFKD01000090.1:2963-12061 GCA_002784125.1 Flexibacter sp. CG_4_10_14_3_um_filter_32_15 | reverse complement strand
CTTTAACTATCAGAGTAAATTCAATTTGCAAAGTTAAAAACTAGCTTGATTTGCTTTAAACGAGTACATTTTTTTTTCGTGCGTTTACCCTACTATACTACTACACTTTAATTATGTAGCTTATTTTTTGGGGAAAGCATCAAATTATTTTTATCTCTATTATTTTTTCGATAATTCATTATGATATTTAAAAATTTAATTAAAAAAACAGTCATTACTGGTTTTGCAAGTCTAGGGCTTATTTTGGTAGAAAGTACTTCTGTTTTGGCTCAAAATTATCAAAATTCATTTTCTGCTAACTCTATTACAAGTTTTGAGAAGACAAACAAATTAAATACTGATTTCTCAAAATCAATATTTCAAAACTCATCTTTTAATTCTTTTTCTACAAAAGAAACAAAAGATACAGATATGGAGATTTCTCCTTGGGAAAAACGAATTGGCATTACTGGAGCTTTTGGAGAAGGCGCAACGAGCATGACTTTAGGGTTTTCGCATCTTTACGGCTTTGGTTCTTCTCGTCGTTTTAAGTTGGGGTATGGTCTGCGTTTGTCTTCCTTTTTTGGTTCGGATAGAAAATTTACGGCTGCACCACCAGATTTGGCTTCAGAAGATAATCCTCAATCTTTTATTGTTGAGAGTAGCCAAACTAATGCAATAAACCTTGGACTTTATACAGACTATTCAATTACAGAAAATATACTTGTTGGTTTTAATATTGATGTAGTTGGATTTAGTTTTGGAGGAGAGAAAGATGGAAGTGTAGTTATAGAGCCTAACTTGACAGGTTTAGCAGTTCCTGATACAGCAAAACCCACTTCTTTTAATCTTCTTTTGGTAGGAGATAATGACATCGGAACTCTCAATTCTGAATTTTGGATTGGATATAGAATTGCTTCCAACATAATGGTAAGAGGTGCATTTTCGTATCTCTTTACAGAATATACAACCGACGGACAGTACCAAGATGATAACGACCGTTTTAGATACAAAGCTGCACAAGGAGCTATTGGGGTCAGTTATACTTTTTAATTTGATACAAATTATCAAACATAAAACCCACAAAAAAAGACTTTTCTTTATTTAATAAAGAAAAGTCTTTTTTTTTATAATCTATTTTCCTAAGAATACATTAGGAAATGTTTAGATTATCTAGGTACAAGTACAAAACGTACAGTAGGAGTATTCTTATCAACTTCCTTAGCAATAGTGTACTGAATAGTTAATTGATCTTTTGATGCAGTAAAATTAACAGTATTTCCAGCAAAAGTAGCTTGAGTTGGATTAGTATTATTGTTTAAAGACCAAGAACCAGTAGTAGTTCCAGCAAAGTTATAAGCTACACCACCTGTAGCGATAGTGAAAGTAGTTGGCTCATCACCACTCTGATTAAGTGTAAGTGAAAAATTCTCAGTATCAGCAATATCATTGCCACCTACTGTAAGTGTACTAATTTTCCAAGCTTTAGAAATTTCTTCTACTAAAGAAGGATCTTTCTCAGTACCACAAGTACATTTTACAAGGAACAAAGAACAAAATAATACTACTAAAAGAAAAGGGTTACGAAATGCGTTCATAAATTCAGGATTTAAGAGTTGAGATTGAGTTAAAATTTAAAATCAAATTTAAGTTAAGATTAAAGCCAAGTATAAATAAATACGAGGTCATTAATTTTAATTCGAAGTTTATTTATAACGATAATTTTATTCAAAATTAATTATCACTAAAGATAATACGAATTTTTGAATTTGTAAAAAAAAACAAGCAGAAAAACAGAAAGTTAGTCAATAAATACTATTTTTTACAAGTTTACGGTTTTAAGTTCTGAATATCAATGATTTGCGAACAAAAATGATATTCAGATTCTTGATTAGACGCAATAATAAGTACTTTTTTATTAAGAATTGTATTAATTTCTTGCAAATACCACTCACTATTTTGTTTATCAAGATTGGAAGTAGGTTCATCTAAAAACACTATTTTAGCATCAGAATAGATTGCTAAGGCTAATTTGAGTTTTTGTTTCATACCCGAAGAGAAAAAACGTATTGTTTTGCTTTTCGTGTTAGAAAAATCTAACTTTTCGATTATTTCTTCTACTTCTATATCAAAAGATTTGAATGCTTGATGGAATTTTAGTTGTTCCAATAGCGTAAATTCTTCGATAAGTTCTGTATAAGGTGCTGCCCAAGCGATATAGTTTTGCCAGTTTTCTTTTAAAACAGACTTTTTTTTATCTGATTGCGTATCAAAATACAGTATTTTTCCTTCTGACAAAGGCAAATATCCAATAAGCGTTTTGATAAGTGTGGACTTACCACTCCCATTACTCCCTACGATAGCCGTTGGGTTTGTGCTGCAAAAATCACAAGAAAGTTTTCGAAAAATCCATTCTCTTTCGAATCTTTTTCCAATATTTTGAGCAGAAATGGAAATTGTAGTTTCTTTTTGTAAAGAATTGGTCAAATCAAAATACGTTTAGGATAATCTTTTATAACCTTCTGCACCTTGCAAAAGATTTCTGACATTTTTGAAGCCTTTAGAAACGAGGAAGTTTTTAGCTGTTGCGCTGCGTCCTCCAGATTTGCAGTGTACAATAACTTCTTTTTCTTTCCAGTCTTCTAATTCGTCTAGTCGCTGAGGAAGTTCTCCTAGTGGAATTAGTTTTCCATCAAGATTATACTCATCATATTCAAATTCTTCTCTGACATCAAGAAGATTGATTTGCTTTCTTTCGTCTTTTAGAGCTTTTAGTTCTTGTGGTGTAATATCGTTCATTAGTAAATAATAATGTAACTAAAATAATTTATTATCTGTAATAATAATTAAATTCTTGGTTTTAATCAAATAGAGGAAACACAAATTTACATAATTCAAACAAAAAAGCCATAGATTCTAGTATGAATAAATGGCTTTTAATTGTTTTATTCTAATTCTCCAACCTGTATCAAAATTCTTTTATACAAACTCGGAGATATTCTAAACCTTGGTATTTCTATCAAATCGCCTAATAATGGTTTAATGGAAAAAACTATATTTTGTTTTTTTGCTTCTATCAAAATCCCTAACATTCCAATAATAGAAATATTATAACTTTTAGCAACTTCTCTACCCATTTTTTCATCAATAATAAGACAGTCAGCATTTTTTTCTATCGTCAAAACGATAGCCTTTGCTTCTCCTACATCTAGGGTTTCCAATAGTTCGTTTTTTAATGATTGATTGCTTACTTGTTCTACTTTTATCCAATCTGTTCTTTCTAAAAAAACTTTTTGACTGGGAATTACATCTAGTTCATTTTTTACTGATAAAGGAATAATGACTTGTTCATATAATTGTCGCAAAATATCAATCTGTCCAATTTGAAAGAGATTTGTAATTGCAGTAGTATCACTTACTATAATCATATTACATTTTTATTTGATAGATTTAATTCCTAATGTTTTCAAATCATCTTCAAAATCATCTTCATCGTAATTCATATATATATTTCGCTCTGCGAGTGCTTTCTGAAACTCTAAATGATTGAGATTTGCAAATGTTTTTGCTTTTCCAAAAGATAATTTTCTCTTTTCATAAAGATAAGCAGCAATATCAATCAACATCGTTTTTTCATCTAAATTTGCTTTTTTTAAAATGTCGTCTGAAATAATAAGTGCCATATCAAAATTAAATTAATTGTAAAAAAATACTCTTTATCTTTCAACGAAGATAAAGAGTATTTAGTTTTTATAGTTGCCGTTTTTGGTATCTTACCAACAACAAAAAAAACTTATAAATCTTGCGCTCCGACAATAAATTCAGAAAGGTCTAACACTTTGATTTCTTTTTCTTTATTGAAGTGCTTAATTCCGTCTCCCATCATTGTCATACAGAAAGGACACCCCACAGCTACATAATCTGGACGAGCTGCAACGGCTTCTTCTGCACGTTCGATATTGACTTCTTTGTGTCCTTTTTCGGCATCTTTAAACATCTGCGCTCCACCTGCACCACAACAAAGCCCTTTAGACTTACAGCGTTTCATTTCTACGAGTTCGGCATCTAATTTCTCCAAAACCTCACGAGGAGCTTCATAAATATCATTAGCACGACCTAAATAACAAGAATCGTGATACGTAATTCGTTTTCCTTTAAATTCTCCTCCTCCAAATTTTACTTTACCTTCATTGATTAGCTTTTGAAGATATTGAGAATGATGAATAACATCATAGTTTCCACCGAGTTCTGGATATTCATTTTTTAATGTATTGAAGCAATGAGGACAAGCTGTAACGATATTTTTGATATTATAATTATTCAAAACTTCAATATTCATGGCTGCTTGCATCTGAAAAGTAAACTCATCACCAGCACGACGAGCAGGATCGCCTGTACAACTTTCTTCTGTTCCTAAAACAGCAAAATTGATATTTGCTTTATTCAGAATGCGAATCATAGCACGAGTAACAGCCTTATAACGATCGTCATACGAACCTGCACAGCCTACCCAAAATAATATTTCTGGAGATTTTCCTTCAGCAGAGAGTTCTGCCATTGTAGGAATTTTTAATGTTTCTTCGCTCATATTTTTATATTTTTTTAGCCCCTAAGGGTTTTTAAAACCCTTAGTGTCTTTGATTAAATCTTTATTTTAGAAACTATTGTCAAAGTCAGATTACTAACTATTGACAAAGTTTTAATTTTACTGGAAGTTGTATTAACTGATTACTAATAAGTAAAAAATTACTGGTTACTATTTTTCATTTCTTCAGCCCATTTGAAACGCTCTGTTGGCGCAAATGCCCAAGGCGCACCGTTGTTTCCTACATTAGTTAGCATAGCTTTCCACGCATCTGGAACATCTGCTTCTTCCATCGCAACATAGCGACGCATTTCCAAAATAGGTTCTAATGGATTGATATTTACTGGACATGCATCTACACAGGCATTACACGAAGTACACGCCATCAACTCTTCTTTTGTTACATAATCGCCATACAACATTTTATCATCTGGCTTGTAGTACTCGCCCATTTCGTCCATACGCTGTCCGATTTCATCTGCTCTTTGGCGAACGTTCATGACAATCTTACGAGGCGATAATTTTTTACCTGTCATGTTGGCAGGACAAACATCTGTACAACGTCCACATTGCGTACACGTATAAGCATCTAAGATATTTTTCCACGTCAAATCTGTTATATCTTTTGCACCAAAAGAAAGAATTTCGTCTTCCATTCCTGCATCTGCTGCTGGTTCTTCCATTCCCATTGTAATTTTGACTTCTTTAGTGATAGAAGGCATATTATTCATTTCTCCATTAGGCTGCAAACGAGTAAAATATACATTTGGGAAAGCAAGGAAAATATGAAGGTGTTTTGAATAGGTTACATAAATAGCAAAACCCATAATACCTATGATATGAAACCACCAAGCAGCACGTTCTAACAAGACAAGTTGAGTAGTAGTAAGTCCATCATAAAGAGGAATAAGTGCTTGGCTTACCAAAAAGCGAACAGGAGTATCAAAAACTTTGTAATGTTCTGCATCTATGTTATTTACTAAATCTGTAGCTCTCATTTGCAAAATAGAATCTGTTGCATTCATTGTAAAAAGGAAAAACATCAATACAATTTCAAAAATAAGGATAAGATTTGCATCAAGATGCGCCCAGCCTTTCATTTCTGGTTTATCAAAACGTTCTATTTTGACTACATTTCTGCGAATCAAGAAAATAACACACGTAGCCAAAACACCAAAGGCTAGTAGCTCAAAAAATCCAATTAAGATTTGATAAATAGTTGCACCAAATAAAGGAGCAAAAATACGGTGATGTCCCGTAATTCCATCAACAACAATTTCTAAGATTTCGATATTAATCAAAAGAAAACCTGCATAAATGACAAAGTGCATCAAGCCTACAAACGGACGAGCAAACATTTTTTTCTGTCCGAAGGCAATCAAAATCATCAAACGCAAACGTTCGGCTGGGTTGTGTGTTCCTTTCCATTCTTTGCCTAATTCGATATTGCGTCGAATGTATTTGTAGCGACCAAAAATTATTCCTGCCGTAACCAAAAGCGCAGTTACGAAGAACATAATTTGAAAAAGGGAAGTGAAAAATTCAAGTTGTTTCATAAAAAAGGACTATATAAAAGTGAATATCTATTTTACTATATGGTGTTGTCTTAATTTTTTGTTATCGTTTTTGTTTGAATTATTACCTTCTAAACTTGTAGAACATCAGCTAAAAGTTGTCTTCTAAAATGAAATATAAAGAATTGTAAAGACAATAAATAGAGAGAAATAATAAAATTACTCGGTTTGCATAACAAATTTGCAAAGAAAGTACAGATTTTGATAATTTAAAGGTAGAATTGATAGATTTTTTGTTAATTTAGAATGATTCTAATTTCCTGATTTTCTCAACTCCATAAAAAAACCATTCAGTTTTTTACGACTAAATGGTTTGTATTTTTGTAGTGTATCCTTCAGATTGCGAATATTTTTTCAAAAACTAGCTTCTTGTAAAAAATGACTCTACAAATTCTTTCTTATTGAAAATCTGTAAATCTTCTACTTTTTCACCTACACCAATGTACTTTACAGGGATTTTGAACTGGTCAGAAATTCCAATTACTACGCCTCCTTTTGCTGTTCCGTCTAATTTTGTGATAGCTAAAGAAGTTACCTCGGTAGCTTTCGTAAACTCTTGTGCTTGTAAGAAAGCATTTTGTCCTGTGCTTCCATCTAAAACTAGCATTACTTCGTGGGGAGCTTCTGGAATATGTTTTTTGATTACTTTATGAACCTTTCCTAGCTCGTTCATTAAGTTTACTTTTGTATGCAAACGCCCAGCCGTATCAATGATTACAATATCTGCACCTTGTCGGATTCCTTCCTCTACGGTTTCGTAAGCTACGGTTGCAGGGTGTACATTCATTCCTTTTGAAATAACAGGAACATCTATTCTGCGTCCCCATTCTATAAGTTGATCCACGGCAGCAGCACGGAATGTATCAGCAGCACCTAATAAAACTTTCTTACCAGAGGCTTTATATTTGGCAGCTAGTTTTCCAATAGTTGTCGTTTTTCCTACTCCATTTACTCCTACCACTAACAAAACATACGGTTTTATATTGCTTGGAAGTTCGTAATTTTCTATATCAGAAGAGTTATTTTCTGCCAAAAGAGTAGCTATTTCTTCTCTCAAAATTCTATCAAGCTCACTTGTAGTCGTGTATTTATCTGCTGCAACACGCTTTTCGATACGATTGATAATTTTGACAGTCGTCTCTACGCCCACATCAGAAGCAACTAAAATGTTTTCCAGTTCATCTAAAATATCGTCATCGACCTTTGACTTGCCTGCAATGGCTTTTCCAATTTTATCAAAAAAGTTAGATTTTGATTTTTCAAGACCTTTGTCTAGCGTTTGTTTTTGTTCTTTGGTAAAAAATTTCTTGAAAATAGACATACTGTTGTTCGAAAATGGGTGGAGAAGAAGTAAAGTGCAAAACCCTAAGGGTTTTCAGTTATTATGAAATACAAAAATACGGATTTGTATTCAGAATTTTGGTATTCTGATAGGAATAAAAATACGTATTTTTAACAGAATAAAGAAAATGAAAAAAAGTCCCTAAAAACATTTCTGTAACGGGACTTTTTAGTCTTTTGCTTTGAGAAATACCATTGTAGGAACTATTGAAGTATTAATAAACTGAAAAGCTGTTTTATAATCGTTTGATTATAAAAGTAAAATTTAGCTTTTACGGTTTAATACTTCTTGTACCATTTGCTCAGGAACGATTTCTTCCTTAAACGTATAAGCTCCAGTTTTTTCCGAACGGATAGTACGGATTACTTTAGCGTATTTTTGAGTTCCCTCTTTTTTCAGAGTTGCAACTACTTTCTTAGCCATAATATATAAACTTAAAAGAATGAATATTAAATAGCTTAGTTATATAGTAGGCTATCTAATATGATAAAATCTAATTAAAATGAAAGATATGGGTAATAAAAAATTACTTAATCTCTCTGTGCATCGTATGTTTTTTAAGGATTGGGTTGTATTTTTTCAACTCCAAACGCTCAGTAACGTTTTTACGATTTTTTGTAGTGATATAACGAGAAGTACCCGGAACGCCAGATGTTTTGTGTTCCATACATTCCAAAATCACTTGTACTCGGTTGCCTTTCTTAGCCATGATGATAATAAATTAACTTCTGAATCTTAAATAAAAATCAAATAAAAATCAAATAAAAATTCAAAAGTAGAGATGTAAAGTTATTTTTTGATTAAAATGCTTGTTTTGATAAAATTTTATTACAAAATAGTATACTAAAAAAACAGAGGCAAATCAAATTCAAGTTTTGATACTAGCCTAGGCTTCTTGAGCAGGCTTTAAAAAACTTTTGTGCAGATGCCCTTTAGCTACTGCTTTACGCATTGTAGGAAGGATTCCGTTTTTACTGATAGTACGGATTGCAGAAGTAGAAACTTTCAAAGTAACGAAACGATCTTCTTCAGCGATATAAAAACGTTTTTTCTGCAAGTTTGGATAAAAACAACGTTTAGTTTTGTTGTTCGCATGAGAAACATTGTTTCCTGTTTGCGTTTTTTTGCCAGTGATGTCACACACTCGTGCCATAATGAATAAAATTTATAGTAAAACAAAAATTAATTAAATAATATAAGTAGTTTTTGTTTCTCTAAGTTGTAAATATAAATGAAATACGAGTTGTATTTTTAATTTCTAAAAGAAGTAAATATTTTTTTGAAAATGAATGCGAAATATAAAATGAAGACAAAAACAAATTTCTAGAAATTGCATCGTTTCTAAAGCTGATATGTCTATTTTTTGATTTAAGAACTTAAATAAGTAATAAATAAGAACTAACTTTAAATCAAATTATAATTTGCTGAGAAGGCTCATTTTCAACTCTTTACTCTTTTGAATAGAATTGCAAAGATAAACTCTTTTTTTGTGAATTGCAATTATTAAAAAGAAAAATCATCATAGACTTTCCAATTTTTACCTAATTTATTTTTGTCATAAATTTCTTCACACTAATTTAGAGATTTATTGAAGTAATTAAGTAGTTGGACAAAATAA
>PFKD01000090.1:0-2949 GCA_002784125.1 Flexibacter sp. CG_4_10_14_3_um_filter_32_15 | reverse complement strand
GTAAATGATTTTTATGATCTATATGATGAATGAAGATAAATACAAAGAAAATTGAATGAGCATAAAAAATAATAATTAGTAATTGTAATTTTGTTTATCTTGTGTTTTATCTTAAAAATCACTCGCTAATCAGTTATATGTATTATTAATTTTGTACGACTACTTAACTGACCAATAATGCTAAATAAAGAAGACGTTTGGGGAGATAAAGTAACTGAATTTTTCGATTACGCAGACGAAAAAGAACAGCTACTTTGGTCATATTTATTCGAAATAATTATTGAGGTTACACCACGAAGTTATAAAAAACAAATTTTGCCTATCCTAGAAAAAATAGGCAAAAAATCATTCCGAAAAACAGTTCATAGTTGGTTGGAACTTATCATTCTTACACCACCCAAAACAGCTTTTTATAAAGATGAATCTGGATTGGAACACGAGCGAAATTATATCTTAGAATACCCAAACGAAACGATTTTTGCTCGTCTTATTCGTGCTTTGCCTTTCGTAGCAGACCAAAACTCTATTGATTTGCTTTCCGAACTTGCAGTAGAAGCAGGAAAAAACAGACAAGCAAAAACGGATAAAATCACAGGAATTGCATCCTATAAACTTTCCGAACAGGCTATTTTTGCACTTGCAGACATAGAAATGAATGAGAAAAACGTTAGTCCAATATCTGCGCTTCTTTCTGTACAAATTCAGTTGCAATCCCTTTCTCTAAAAAAATTGATTGAAAAAAAACTTACTCAAATTGCAAAAAAACAAAAAGTAGAAGTCATTGAATTATTAGAAAATCATTTACCTGATTATGGATTAGAAAATGGTTTTTTAGAGGGAGAAATTCAGTCAAGAGTAAATCCTGAAAAAATCTATGCGTATCAGATGCAAGTCGTAGAAAATAAAGTCAAGCTAACTTGGTTTGATACAAATGGAAAAGAATTAAAAACTGTTCCTGCTGCTCTAAAAAGGGAACTTCCTCATAAAATAGAAAAGCTAAAAAACACAGCTACCGAAGCACAAAAAACACTCACATTACAAAGAGAACGTTTAGAAAAAACCTATCTCACTCAAAAAACTTTCTCCTATTCACATTGGCAAAATGCTTATGCGAATCACGGACTTTTGGGAACAGTTGTAGAAAATTTGATTTGGCAGGTAGAAAATGGTAAAGAATGGAAAACAGTTTGGTCTTCTTTTGGTCGCTTTGTTGATGCTAATAAAAACCCTATTGAAGTAAACGACAATGATTTAATTCGTGTTTTGCACCCTGTTTTGTTGGATAATGAGAAATTAGAATATTGGCAAGATTTTATAAAACAGAAAGATTTGAAACAGCCTTTTCAGCAAGTTTTTAGAAAAACATTTGAAAGAATTATAGATAAAAAAGAAGAGAATGAAATAGAAGAAAGCAGTCGTTTTGAAGGAATAATTTTAGAGCAGAAAAAGCTCCGTATGTTTGCCAAAATCCAAGGTTGGAATTATAAATGGCTCACTTATCCGAAAGTGAATCGTAGTTTTATTACTTTTCAATTTGATTATAAAATTTCTGAATCAGAAAAAACAACTAAATTAGAAGTAGAATTTTGGGTAGAAGCGCTACCAAGTCAGCCACAAAATGTAAAAACAAGTGTTGTTCGTTTGCATCAAAAAGCGCAACCACTTTCTTTTGAAATTTTGGATAAAGTTACTTTTTCAGAAATTTTTAGAGCTATTGAGAGAATTATTACTGTTTCTTCGGTAAATTTTGATAAAGAATAAGTCTTTAGGAATCAGAATTAAATTCGTGATTATTCCACATACATTATTGAGATTAGATAATCGAAGAAGTGTTTTTGATTTCTTTCATTAATTCTTCCAAACTTTCCACCTGTTTTATACCAAATCTTTGACAAACAATATCTACATTTCCTTTTCTCCAATATCCTGTCGGACAACAAACCACAACATTTTTATTCTTTGCAAAAAGCCCTAATTCCAACAAACTAATAGGAGCTTGTGAAGTAGGTACAAAATAAAAAACAATCAAATCAGCTTGTTCTAAAGCGTCTAACTCCCAAGTTACTTGCTCGTTGAAATGTTTGTTTTCTATGGTTTGTTCCCACGAACTATCCCAATCTTTTCTACGTGGATTTAGAAAACAAAACGTTTCATTTTCTTTGAAATGAGTAATTATTTCTTGTTGCCAATCAACGGCATTTCCCATGTCGATACTTCCTGCTAAGAAAATACTTTTTTGGTTTTGGGAGAGTTCAATTTTTTGGGGTGGGTAGAAAGTAGGCATAGTTAAGAAATGGGAAGTAGATATTGGGAAATGGGAGTTGGGAAATGGTAAAAATACAATAGAAAATGATATATTTGTGATTTATATATTCAAATTTTAAAAACTAATTCACATAATATGATACGAACTTTTAAAGATTTGATAGTTTGGCAAGAAGCCATGGAACTAGTTGTAGAAATTTATAAAATTACTAGACAATTCCCAAAATCAGAAATTTATGGATTGAGTAGTCAAATGCAAAGAGCAGCCGTTTCTATCCCCTCAAATATTGCAGAAGGAAATCAAAGAAATAGTATTCCTCAATACCTTCAATTTGTATCTATTGCGAGAGGTTCTTTGGGAGAATTAGAAACTCAAATTATGCTTTCTCATAAATTAGAATATTTAGACAAAAAAACACAAGACAAAGTAATACTACAAACAGAAAAAATAGGCAGACTAATGGGAGGACTTATGAAATCTCTAAAAACAAAAACCTAGTATTCCCCTATTCTAAGTCCCTTGTCCCCTTTTCCTTTTCCCAATTCGGGTGCATCTCAAAATGTCGCATGACAAAAAATAAAAACAGGGTTTTAACCCTATCGTTTACCCACAAGTCTAAAATAATTTTTTTTTAAAGTAAAATAGTCAAAATATTGAAATTGAGTAGGGAAAAGGCATGCCTT
>PFKD01000032.1 GCA_002784125.1 Flexibacter sp. CG_4_10_14_3_um_filter_32_15 | reverse complement strand
TTAACTATCAGAGTAAATTCAATTTGCAAAGTTAAAAACTAGCTTGATTTGCTTTAAACGAGTACATTTTTTTTTCGTGCGTTTACCCTAAAAAGGCATAAAAAAACCCAATTCAATCTAAAAATTATTTAAAGTTTTTAGTCTGAATTGGGATTTAATTTTTTGTGCAATTTATCACTCTTACACTTCAATATTTTACAAATAAATTTATAAAACATTATTGAGCCTTCTAACGGGATCGAACCGTTGACCTATTGATTACAAATCAATTGCTCTACCAGCTGAGCTAAGAAGGCTTTTATTTGACATCACAAAGGTAAAATTATTTTTAATATTTACAATACAAAACAAAAATTTATTTTATTTTTAATTTGATTTTTTAAATATTAATTTTGCAACAATTTTGATTATTTTGTTACTATTTTTTTCTTTAATGCAATGCAAAGGTAAGACTACTTTTTTAATTCTGCAAACAAATTTTCAAAAAAATGAAGAAAAAATATTTTTTATATAACCCTAAATTAATAAATTATTGATTTTCAGAAAATTACAATCAAAAAATAGCTTTACTTTTTTTCGAAATCGCTATTTTTCTTGATCGAAAACTAAAGTATTTGGTACATTTGTTCTCACTCCAAGAGAGTTAAACTACACATTATTTAATAATTTAGGATATGAATATTTTCAAAGACTTAAAAGTAATAGAATTAGCGAGTGTTTTGGCTGCTCCTTCGGTCGGACAATTTTTTGCTGAATGTGGTGCAAAAGTTATCAAAATTGAAAATCCTTTGACTTCTGGTGATGTTACTCGCTGCTGGAAACTCCCTTCTGAAAATCCTTCGAATAGCGTTTCAGCTTATTTTTCGGCTATAAATTGGGGCAAAGCTTCCCTTGCATTGAATATTTATGATAAAGAAGACAAAGAAAAATTATATCAAGAAATCAAAAATGCCGATATTGTTTTGGCAAGTTATAAAAAAGGAGATGCCGAAAAACTGGGTGTAGATTATCAGACGCTCAAAAAAATCAATCCAAAACTAATTTACGGACACATTACGGGATACGGAACAGAAAGCTCAAAGGTAGGTTATGATGCACTTATTCAAGCCGAAACTGGTTTTGTGTTTATGAATGGCGAAAAAGAAGAAATAGAAAATAGCGAAAATGATACAAGAAAAAAATTAGAAGGAACAAAAATGCCTGTTGCTTTGGTCGATATTTTGGCAGCTCATCAGCTTAAAGAAGGCTTGTTAGTTGCTCTTCTGAAACGAGAAAAAGAAGGATATAATTTTGAAGGAAGTTATGTAACTGTTTCATTGTATGAATCTGCGCTTTCTTCACTTGCTAATCAAGCTACCAACTGGCTCAATGCAGGACATTCTCCTCAAAAAATGGGAAGCGAACACCCAAATATTTTTCCGTATGGAACAATTTTTCAGACCAAAACAGATGCTTTAATGCTTGTAGTGGGAAGTGATAAACAATTTTCTGTTTTGTGTGAAATATTGAATATCAATTCTATTTCAAAAGATGAGCGTTTTGAAACTAATGCAAACCGAGTTCGGAATAGAGAAGTTTTACGACCAATTTTAGAAAAGGCTTTTTTACAGACAGAAAGCAAAGAAATTTTACAGACTTTAGAAAAAAATAATGTTCCTGCTGGAAGTGTAAATGATATTCCAAAGGCTTTTGAAAATGAAACTGCACAAGAATTATTATTCAATGATACAGCAACAGGATTAAGAGGAGTAAAAACTTTTGTAGCTCGTTTTGATAATCAAGCACATAATTTAGACCTAAATGCCCCACCTACTTTTGATAATGATTCAAGATAATATACTTTAAAAAAAATGCTATCTATAATTTTGTCATTGACTGTGCCAAAGATTACATAAAGCGTATTTTTATGAAAATTAAGTATCTTTTGGCAATAGTTTTTTGTAGATTGCAACAATTTCTAATCTACTTCTGATTGGTATAGAATTCTATTTTATTATTGAATTTTACCCATATTTTGAATAAAATTAGAGGGATTAAAAGCCAATAATTAATAATTTTTCTTTCTGTTCGTACTATGAAGTTTGCTTTGCCCCAAAAAGGCTATAAAACAATATTGCTGTTCCTAACGATGCTTTCGTGGGTTCTCTTGACTGCTTATGGCATGATAGAGCAATATTTGTTGGTGCAAGGTTATCAAGAAATTCAAGAAGGTTTACCTATTTGGATTAAGGGTTTTTTATTTAATGCTTTTCTTCTGTGTACATTTTTTACTATTCGCAGAATTGATGTCCAGAAAGATGATAATGAGGATTTTTATGGTTTTCTATGGAAAGCATTTGGTTCAAGTATTGTTTCGGTTGCACTTTCTCTGATGCTCAATGTTTTTATTAGTGTTGCTTCAAACTACCTTTTAGAGCATACAATGCTTTATAATTTTATTTATCATATAGATTTTGGGCTTTTTGTAGGTTTTTTACTGACGGCGTATCACAAATGGAAACATTTGATAACTTATCAAGCCAATAAGTTTATGCGTACTTTGATGAAGACATTTGAATATACGCTTTTCGTTACGCTATTTTTTCACTTTTTTGGCTTTGAGTTTTTTGTGCCTTATTCACAAATTATCCTTTTGTTTTTGGTCTTGATGACCTTTGTTTTATCAATAAATATTCGCTGGGTTGCTTATTTAAACTTTAACCAAAAAATTCGTTCGATTCTACTTTTGTTGGTTATTTTAGCTGTTCAATTTTATTTTTTGTTTGAGTTTTTGCGTTATGATAATATGTCTCAACAAGCTACAAAAACACAAGCAATTACAAATTTAGTAATTGATTTACAAAACTCTGTTTTCTTTGTAGCTACTTTTATTTTTACAGGAACATATACTGTTACAAGCGCACTTCTTTTACTTTTCAACCTTCCAACCTCTTCTGTTTTTGAGAAAAAAATTGGAGAATTAGCCAGTTTTCAAAAACTTTCTGAATCACTTTTGAGTGGAGATAATGAAAAAGAAGTATATAAAGTTTTGTTAGAAAGTGCAATTCAAACGCTTCATGCAGATGCTGCATGGTTAGAAATTTGGAATACACAACGAGATTTTATCACAAAAGATATTTCAAACAATGAGGCTGTCAAGCTCAAAAAAGTCATTTATGAAAAAGGATTAGATAGAAGCAAGCCAAGAAAATACGCAGCTATGCAACTCTTCGAAAAAGACTATGAAGACCAAACCTATCAATCTATCTTATCTTTGCCTTTGATTGCTAATAAAAGCTATTTAGGTTCACTTGTTTTATTAAAAGAAATTGATAATGCTTTTGATAATGTTGTCATGACGACACTTACTTCGTTTGTAACACAGGCAAGTTTGGCAATTTATAATTTTAGACTCATAACAACTGCCGTCGAAACGCAACGTTATCAAAATGAGCTAAAAATTGCTCACAGAGTACAAGAGAGCCTTTTACCAAATGTAATCGATGTCGATAATCAATTTGAAATTTGTGTAGAAGCAGGTTCTGCTGATGAGGTAGGTGGAGATTATTACGATTATTTTCAAGTTGCGCCTCATCGTTTTGCTGTTATTATTGCTGATGTAGCAGGAAATGGAACTTCAGCAGCTTTTTATATGGCACAAATGAAAGGTATTTTCCATAGTTTGGTTCGCTTAGATTTAAGTCCAGATTTATTTATGGAATATGCTAACAATGCACTTAGTTCGTGCTTAGAACCTCGTCTTTTCATTACGGCTACTTATTTGATTATTGATACCGAAAAAAGAAAAATCTACTCTTCTCGTGCTGGTCATTGTCCGACTTTATATTACAACGCTAGAGAAGAAAAAGCTGATTTTTTAGAAGAAAAAGGAATTGGTTTGGGAATAATTAGAAATGGAACGTATGGAAAACACACCCAAGTTTCTATTTTTGATTATGAAGAAGGAGATACTTTTTTCCTTTATACAGATGGAATAAATGAAGCTCGCCACCCTGTTTCGAAGGAAGAATATGGTTATGATAGAATCAAAAATTTTGTAGAAGAAAATGCACATTGCAATGTCGCACAGATAGCAGAATTAATCATTGATGATATTTACCAATTTATAGAAGGCGATGATTTGCGTGATGATTATACCGTTATGGTGATGCGTTTTGATTAAAATATTAGAGATTGGGAAATGGAGAGTGGGGAATGAGGAGCTACAAACTACATTTTTGTTCTTGATTATACACGAAAAAGCCTTTTAATTCAATAAAGAATCAAAAGGCTTTTTGATTCAATTAATAATTAATCGTTGATAATTAACCATTAAAAAAATTATTATTCATTTTCTTTAGCACGACGAGCGATAAGCTGAACTACTTTCATAGCCATTTCCATATCTCCGTTTACTTTTACTTTTCCAGTCATATAAGCAGCCATTAAGTTCAAAGAACCATCAAGCATTTTGTTTGCATTGTCTTCTGAAATCTTAACTGTACAATCTGCATCTTTATCTTGGTGAGAAACCACATTAGGAGTTTGAGTTGCATCTACAAATACAATTCCGTCGCCTTTAAGGTCAAATTTAACCGTTTTGCCAAGACCACTATCTGTTCCTACTACTGCTTTTACACGTTCTGTGAAAGATTCTAAGCTCATAATTTTATTTTGCTTTTGGGGGTGAGTAAAATGATTTATACTGCAATTTAACACAAAAAACTCGGCTTGCAGCGTTTTGTTGTGCCTTTAGGGCAAATTTTCAACTTAATTTTGAAGTTTTCTGTATAATTCTGCGTGTGCTGGGTCAAGTTGGAGCAAAATTTCGGCAGCTTTGAGTTTTTCCTCTCTTTCTGCACTCGAAAAAAGTTGATAGAGTTCTTCTCCTTTTGCATCAAAAAGTGTTTGAATAAGTAAAGCATTCAAACGAACGGCACTTACTTCTTTCCATTTTGTCAATACTTCCATTGTTTTTTTGCGTGCTTCTGCTGGTTTTTCTAGCATCAAATCAAGCCCTAAACGATGATAATCATACAAACCTTTTCGCAAATCGATAAACTGAGGACTATTCAAATTTTCGCCCAACCAATATCTTGAACGAACATCATTATTCTGCCAGCCTGCATTTCCAACTCCTGTACTTTGTGCATTATTGATGATATTTTGTGCTTTTTCGATATAAGGACTTCCACCCAAAGAAGAGAATGAATCATAATCTAAAGCCAAAATAATATACGAATAATACGCCAACATCAAAGTCAGATTATTATTTGTAGAATTAGGAATATAAATAAGAGGTTCACTTGGTTTATAAGAAAAATCAAAATTCTTATCAAAATAATTTAGCATTGGAGAAGTGTAACTCGTTCCATAGACAGGACGATTATATTGGATTTGTGCATCTGCTGAATAACGTCCTTGTGCAAGGTCTGTATTCTTGTCTAGCGTAATCAAAATATTACACTCTATGCGCTCCCATTCTTCATAACGGTCTTCTGTCCATTGTGTCGTATTCATAAATTTGGTCAAGGCTTTGGTAAGCTGACCAACAATTTGCTTGTTTTGAGCTTCTACACGAGAATCATTAATGATTACATTACAACGAAACTCTTGTGCCAAAACTTGACTAGCAGATGATACAAAGAGAAAACTAAAAACTAAAAAAATATATTTCTTCATTGATTATTTTTTTATAAAATTCAAAAAAACGCTATAAAGAAATTCTAATTTTTCTTTATAGCGTTCAATTTACTAAAAACTTATGATTTCAGAATTATTTTTTATAAATACTGATTAATCAAACCTGCAATTACTTGCCCCGAACTAGGACGAGGTGCATCTTGATTCACTACTTTTCCAGTTTTATCTACAAGCATATAACGAGGAATTCCAGAAATTCCATACTTCGTAGAAACAGCTTGATTGGCATCAGCAGCAGGATAAAAATGAACTCCTTTGATGTCCATTTTCTCAATTCCATTTTTCCAAGCATCAGCAGCTCTATCAAAAGAAACGTATAAGAAAACTACATCTTTTCCTTCAAACTGACTGTGTAATTTTTGTGAGCTAGGCATTTCTCCACGACAAGGAGGACACCAAGAAGCCCAAAAATCAACATAAATAACTTTTCCTTTGTATTCTGCTAAAGCATCTTCAAACATTTTTACACTACCATCAGCATTAGTTTGGTCTAAAAACACTTTTTCTGCATTAGTAATTGATGCTGTTGTAGTATGAGTTGTTTGTGTTTTTTCTGGTCCACCAATTACTACATGAGTGCTAGAACCATTGCCATTACCTTCTGAGGCATTTGCTTGTTTTTTTTCACTCGCACAAGAAGCGGCCGTAGCAATAAGGGCAAAAAATAAGATAATTTTTTTCATCATTTTAAAAGTATTTGTTATTGATGTTGTTTTTGCTAAAACACCAACAACGGTGTAAATAACTGTGTAAATAATTTTTCTATTGGATTAATAACTGTAAAATCTTTCCTAAAGTTTGAGTTTGGATTATTTAAGAATCAGAATAACAAAAATACTAAAAAATTTAGATTTTATTCCCTCTCAAAAACTCATCTGTTTTCATTCTTCGTTTTCCTTCGGGTTGCAATTCATTGATTTTGATATACCCATCTAAAGTCTTAACGTAAAGATAACTCTTTTGGTCTGTAAGTGGCTCGCCTATCAAAAGTTCATTTGATTCATCGTAATCAGCAATTTCTACATCAAAAACCTTGTACATGGTATCATAAAGGCGCATTCTTGCAGCAGGATAGGGTGTAAGTCCACGAACAAAGTTTAGTATTTTTTCACTTTCATTATTGAAGTTTATGAAGGTATCTTCTGTAAAAATCTTTGGCGCATGAGGTGTTTTTTCTTCCAAATTCTGTTTTTTGACTGCATAATCATTGTCTTGAATTGCTTTTACGGTTTTCAAAACAAGCCTTGCACCTTTATTTTTTAGCCTTTCATAAAGCGTTCCGACATTATCATTGTCATAAATTTCTTCTTCTTCTTGAAAAAGAATATCTCCTGTATCTATTTTATGTTGTAGAAAAAAGGTTGTTACTCCAGTTTTTTCTTCTCCATTGATGATTGCCCAGTTGATAGGCGCAGCACCACGATAATTAGGCAACAGCGAAGCATGAAGATTGAAAGTTCCTATTTCGGGCATCTGCCAAACTACTTCTGGAAGCATTCTGAAAGCCACCACAACTTGAAGATTTGCATTATAACTTCTAAGTTCTTCCAAAAAACTCTCATCTTTTAGATTTGTTGGTTGAAGAATAGGCAGATTATGCTTTAAAGCTGCTTTTTTCACATCAGATTCGTTTATTTTCTGACCTCGCCCTGCTGGTTTATCAGGCGCAGTAATAACAGCGACTACATGGTAGCCATTTTCTACTAAAATATCTAACGAGGAAACGGCAAATTCAGGCGTTCCCATAAAAATAATACGTAATTGGGGCATATTTGATTTTTTATTTGTAGCTCATTCAAAGTCAATTTGTAGCTCAAAAATACGAAAAAGTGAGCTACAAAACGGTGTAAAGTGAGCTACAAATAAAAATTGGTTAATTTTTATGATTTAAAAAATCACCTAAAAAGACATTTTCTTTACCTCATCAAAAAGCCTTTTGACCTGCAAATCTCCAAAACCATAAATAGATTCTCTTTTTGAAAATTCTCTAAAAACAGGTGCAAACTCTTCACTTTTGAGTTCATTCATTATCTGAATGAGTGATATTTTAGGTCTTCCTAATTTCTCTTTATTTGTCTCTGTCTCACTTGGAAAGCGTTGAAGATGTGCATGGATGGCAGGAAGCATAAACGCATAACTTTAACCCAGTTCTTTAGCTGTTTGTAGTAATTTTTTGGTGTCATTATTTTTGTAATGTTCCCAAAGCAGAGAAATTTGAGTGAGTTCGGATGGAGAAATAGGACAAACGATTTTCATAAATAGAAATCAATTCAGATTCATCAAGACCACCAAAACCGTACTGCGTATGTTCTTTCGGACGAACTAAAAAACAGAATTTTTCTGACCATTTTTATTCAAAAGATGCACCACAAACCAAAAATTTACTTGGCAAAACGAATCCATCTTCAAACCAAAGATGAATAGCTACCTCACTAGGAATAGCCTTTATTTTCTCAAATTCAGAAACCGTTTTTTCAAAATAATCTTCTTTGCTATATCCTGTGTAATGGCTACTAATAAATCTAGCCCTCGTTTCATAAAACTCCTCCAAACTCTCTCCTTCTACATTTCCATCGACCAAAGCCTCTCTAGCAACGATAATTTTGCCTTTTATAGATTTTGGAAATTGCTCTTTTGCAGCATCTCCGTTTAGAATGTGGTAGTTTTGGGGTTTCATTTAATTCAAATTATTTAAAATATATTTCAATTTACGAGCTTTTTTAGTTCCTTTCTGAAACTGCTTTACTTCTGAAAAAGCTGTTTTGAGGTCGCTTTGAAAAACAGAATGTTGCTCAATTTTTTTTAATTCTTCGTGTTTTATTTCTTTGATGACTCTGAATAGTCTGTCTTTTCTGTGTTCTAAATTTTGCATTGTTTTTTGATTTATCTCTTACGAATTTATTTGCGAGGCAATTTCTTTAAACTCTTTCCTGTGTTATCTAAGCAAAATTCTCTGTTTCCTTTTTTGAATACTAAACCTTCAAGGTAACAACATATATTGTCGTATTCAAAAGGAATAACTTCTTTATAATTTGAATCTATTCCACCCCATTTATTTCCCTTTTTGACTCCAATTATTCCTCTATAATAACATAAAACATCTTGATAAGAGTTTGGAATTAAGAATTCTTGTCCCTCCTCTTCGCCATATATTACATTTCCTTCAAAACGAGTACAAATATTTGTATTTAGCCAATCAGTATTTTGTACTGATGATATACCATTTTTCGTATGTTGTGTGTTTTTGTTATCATCAATTATTCCAACCAATATTGTTATAATTATGAGTAAAGTAAAACCTACTGTAAAGGTGTAATTCCTATTAGCAAAGTCTAATGTACTAAGTAGTTGGACAAAATAAAAACGACTTGAACTTATTGGTAAATGATTTTTATGATCTATGTAATGAATGAAGATAAATACAAAGAAAATTGAATGAGCATAAAAAATAATAATTAGTAATTGTAATTTTATTTATCTTGTG
>PFKD01000125.1:8349-9191 GCA_002784125.1 Flexibacter sp. CG_4_10_14_3_um_filter_32_15 | reverse complement strand
TATAAATATTCTTGCCAGCAATAATCCACAGCCTGAGCAAAATGCACAACAAAAACCAAAGATCGAATCATCTGAAATCAGCCTGACAAAGCTTCTTAACCAAGCTGATCTAAGTGTTATTTTTAATCAGGGGATAGCTCTCTCCATTATTGTTGTGTTTTTGGCTGGGTTTCTTGTGTCTCTCACTCCATGTGTATGGCCGATCATACCAATTGTTTTAACAATCATTGGAATCGAAGCTCAAAAAAGCTGGATTAGAAATCTACTACTTTCATTAACAATGGTTGTTGGCATAGTAATAATAAATTCAGGTATGGGAATTTTAGCAGTGGCTCTTGGAAAAAGTCTGGGATTTTTATTTCAAAGCAAAATCTTTCTCATTTTTGTTATATTGTTCTTCCTTACAATGAGTATGGCAATGTTTGGGGTGTTTGATTTTAATCCTTTAAAACGTTTCCATAAATTTACCAGCAAACTTGGAGGAAAGGGATTTAGAGGCGCTTTTCTTGCCGGACTTGGAATCGGATTGGTTGCAACTCCCTGCGCCAGTCCTGTTCTGGCTTCAGTTTTAGGATATGTTGCGACAAAACAAAATTATTTTCTTGGTTTTGGGTTGTTGTTTACATTCGGACTTGGAATGGGAACTTTGTTTATTATTGTCGGTTCCTTCTTTGGCGTATTATCAAATTATATCAAGAGTGGCAAATGGATGATCAGGGTGAGATTTATACTCGGCATCTTAATACTCGTACCTGTTATTTTTTATTTAAAAGTCCTGATGAACTTTAATCATATTAGTAAAGATAATGATCCAAGTAAGATTAAGATTGAGTGGATCTATT
>PFKD01000125.1:0-8216 GCA_002784125.1 Flexibacter sp. CG_4_10_14_3_um_filter_32_15 | reverse complement strand
ACCTTATCATATCCAATCGTTCCAATCGCTACCATTTCTTGAATTGTCTTTCCCAAAATTTTTCCATCGATATTCAAAAAATGACTGCTTAATTTATGAACTGGAACAGAATCAGAACCTATTTTTTCTAAAATTTGTGTTTTCAAATCTTCGTTTTTTTCGTTCTGTTTTGAGTTATTCAAAGCCTTTTTATTTTGAATGCAAGTATCACACACTCCACAAACTTCGTCTGTTTTTTCTCCAAAATAATGAAGTAAAATCTGTGTTCGGCAGCGCATATCATTACTGACATAATTAATAACTGAAAAAGCTTTTTGTAGTGCTTCCTTTTTTCGTGTTTTCAAAAGCTCCAAATCTAAGGGCAAATCGTTTGCATTGTGGCGAGCTGTCAGAAATGAAAGTTGAGGAACATCTTTTTGAGGTTGATAATCGATGATATTTTGCTGATTCAAATAATTGAGCTGTGCCGTAACTTCCATTTTTGGCATATTCAAAAACTTGGATAGATTTTGTTCAGAAATAGAAATAAATTGCTGAAAAGCTCCACCATACGCTCTCAAAATTCCTTTTATGACCGTATCTGCTTTCGGATTTGCAAGTTGAAAATTATATAAAGTGGCATTATCTACCTTTATCCAAATTTTGGAAGACGTATAAAAACTCTCTGAAAGCTGCAAAAAACCTTGTTCTTCTAAAATCTTGACAGAATTGTAGGTTTCTATGTACGGAATTGAAAAACGACGATAAAATTCGTCCATATCAAAATCAAAACTTTCCATCGGAAAACTTCCCACAGCAATTTTGAAATAATTGGCTAAGGCTTGATAGACTTTTTTGATAATTTGGGGTTCTGGATGCGCTTGTTTTGTTCTTTTTTCTAAATTTATCAAATCATTATTATCAAAAAGTGCAATTCCGTAGGCTTTTTTTTCATCCCTTCCTGCTCGTCCTGCTTCTTGATAATAGGCTTCTAAAGAATCTGGCAAATCGGTATGAATAACGGTACGAACATCTGGTTTGTCGATGCCCATTCCGAACGCATTTGTGGCAGCAATGACACGAATTTTATTATTTATCCAAGATTCTTGTACGTGGTTTCGCTGTGCGTGTGTAAGTCCTGCATGATAAAAGTCGGCAGAAATTTTTTGCTGACGTAGCCAAAGTGCAATTTCTTTGCATCGTTTTCTATTTCTGACATAAATAATTCCTGTTCCTTTTACATTATTCAAGATTTGAAGCATTTTTTGGTTTTTATTTTCTTCCAAAAAAGCTGAATACGATAAATTTTCTCTTGAAAAACTTTTTGTAAAAACCTCGCTTCCTTTACTTTTAAATTTTCCAAACTCTAACTTATCTTGAATATCCTGCCGAACCTGCAAAGTAGCCGTAGCTGTAAGTGCAATACAAGGAACATTTGGAATGCGTTCTCTAATGGCTGCAATCTCTAAATAAGCAGGACGAAAATTATACCCCCATTGCGAAATACAATGTGCCTCATCAATCGCCAACAAACAAACATTCATTCTTGAAACTCGCTCTTGAAACAAATCCGTTTTGAGACGTTCAGGAGAAAGATAAAGAAACTTGATATTTTTATTATAGACACAATTATCTAATGTAATATCAATTTCTCGTTTTGACATGCCCGAATAAATCGCCTTTGCAGAAATTCCACGTTTATTGAGTTGAAAAACTTGGTCTTTCATGAGGGCAATAAGTGGCGTAACAACAATACAAACACCCTCCAAAGCCATCGCAGGAACTTGAAAACAAATTGATTTCCCTCCACCTGTCGGCAAAAGTGCCAGCGTGTCTTTTCCCTCCAAAACAGCATTTATAATCTCCTCCTGCATAGCACGAAAAGCATCGTAACCCCAATATTTTTTTAGAATTTGTTGTGGTAGAGTAGGCATTTTTTGAAATTGTGAATGATGAATGATGAAATACTTATTCAGCGAAGCTAATTATTGTAAATGAAATTACACAAAAAAACAAACTATTTACTCAAAACTATCCTTCGTATAAACTTTAGGCACAAATTTCTGTTCGTCTATTGGCGTTCTGGCGTAATGATTTGTTTCATCAATCTCTGGAATCTCTATGGGTTCTGGCAAAACATTTTCGTATTCTATTTGGCTCAAAATATGACTGATACAGTTGAGGCGAGCTGATTTTTTGTGATCAGAATCAATAACATTCCAAGGTGATATTTTGGTGTCTGTGTGAGCAAACATAACATCTTTTGCCTTTGAGTATTCGTGCCATTTTTCTCTACCTTTTAAATCCATTTCACTCAATTTCCATCTTTTTCTAGGTAAAAGTGTACGCTCTTCGAAACGTCTTTTTTGTACTTCTGGACTGACCGAAAACCAATATTTTATCAAAATAATACCCGAACGAATCAGCATATTTTCAAACTCTGGACAGCAGCGCAAAAATTCTTGATACTCTTCTTCGCTACAAAAATCCATCACTCGCTCTACACCTGCACGATTGTACCAACTTCTATCAAATAAAATAATTTCTCCTGCTGCTGGCAAATGAGTAACATACCTTTGAAAATACCATTGTGTATCTTCTTTTTCGGTGGGTTTGTCTAGGGCTACAATTTTACAAAAACGAGGATTGAGAGCTTCCGAAACTCTTTTTATGGTTCCTCCTTTTCCTGCTGCATCTCTTCCTTCAAAAATAATAGCTACTTTCAAGCCTTTTTTCTTTACCCAAGATTGAAGTTTGACAAGTTCTCTTTGTAATCTGACGAGTTCTTTATGGTAATTTACGTTTGTTTTGGATGTCATAGTGTGAAGGTTTGATAAATAATTGATAAGTTTTTTATAATTTTTATATAGTACTCAAAAAATACGTATTTTTGTGGTTAGTTTTTTGAATTATTTCGAAAAAATAAAGAAAATTCAAAAGTTTATTTAATCTAAGAGTTAATCACTAATCACTTAATTTAGTTTTGAGCAATAAAAAAACATTTTGGCAATGGTTTACACATCATTATTTGATGGTATTTCGTGATGAAGAAAATTTTGAAAAACTAAGAACTATCCGTTTCAATTTTGCGAAAATTGTCGTTGTTTTGACTGGTTTTGTTTTACTTATTTTTATTCCTTCTTATTTTTTAGCTAAAGCCATAGCTGATTATCAAATTTCTACTTCTGAAAATCCACAAGCTAGACTTTTTAAGCTCATGGAAAAATCAGATTCTTTGGAGGCAATAGTGGCAGAACAAAATGCCTATTATGAAAATCTAAAACAAATTTTGGGTGGAGAGATTCCAAAAAATGAGATTTCAGAAGATTCTTCCGAAACTACTATCAATTCCGAAGATTTAGATTTAGAACAAATAGATTCTATTGATTTGGCTTTCAGAAAGCAATTTGAAAAAGAAGACTCAAAAACAAAGGGCTTACGTACTTCAAAAAGTGAGTTGCAACAGGTTTTGTTTTTCTCTCCCATTTCAGGGATTGTTACCAATAAATATAATTCTGCTAGTTCACATTTTGGCGTTGATGTAGTTGCACCAAAAAATGAAGTCATTAAAGCTGCTGCTGACGGAACAGTTATTTTGTCTTCTTGGACACAAGATTCTGGACATACTTTGGCTATTCAGCACAAACATCAGTTAGTTTCTTTTTACAAACATAATTCTGTTTTACTTAAAAAAGTAGGCGAAACAGTAAAAGCTGGAGACCCTGTGGCAGTTATCGGAAACTCTGGCGAACTTACAGACGGGCCTCACTTGCATTTTGAGCTTTGGTATGAAGGAAATCCTGTCAATCCACAAGATTTTATTTCTTTTTAAGTAGCTGACAGTTTTTAACTATCAGAGATAGCACGAGAGGTGAAAACTGTCGCCTACTTTAATTTATTTCACTCTATCTGGGTTTTCTTCTAAAAAAGCAGACCACGATGTACTTTTTGGAAGTAAGGCATTTTGCTGAAAATAATGACAAACAGCTACACCAACAGCATCAGTAGCATCTAACAAATCTGGAATTTCATCAAAAGAAAGTAACGTTTGCAACATACTTGCGACTTGTTCTTTTGATGCAGTTCCTTTTCCTGTAACGGCTTGTTTGATTTTTCGTGGTGCATATTCTTCTACTCTAATGCCACGAGAAAGAGCAGCGGCCATACAAATGCCTTGCGCTCTACCTAATTTGAGCATCGACTGAACATTTTTACCAAAAAAAGGAGCTTCTAAAGCCATTTGTTGAGGCTTAAATTCTTCAATAATAAAACTTATTCTATCATAAATTTTTTGTAATCGTACATAATGGTCTTTCCATTGGGCTAATTTTATGACTCCAAACTGAATCAAATACATTTTATCATCTTTAATTCCTAAAATGCCATAACCCAAAACAACAGTTCCAGGGTCTATTCCTAATATAATTTGATCAAAAGAAGTTGGTTTCATAAGGTAGCCGACAGTTTTCTAACTGTCATTTTTAAAGGTAAATAAAAGTAGTGCGTTTTTTGTCTATTGATTGATTAATCGAATTACTTTTTAAAATTAGTAAATGAAGAAACGCATTAATAAGAATACTCAGAAAAATGTTTCCAAAAAAAATCTTTTAACACTTCTCAATTTTGTGTTGATGTCCTTGGCTTGGGTGTATTTGTATTCTCAAATCAAAAATCATCAATCCTTTTTTATACAAATAACCGATTTATGGAATGAATTGCAAAAAAATAAAGCAATTTTGTTGATAGTTTTTCTATTCATGCTCATAAATTGGATTTTAGAAGCCAAAAAATGGCAAATTCTGATAAAATTAGTAGCAAAGATTAATTTACTTCAATCTCTACAAAGTGTTTGGATAGGTTTGTCGTTAGCTGTTTTTTTACCTTTGGGAAACTTCTTAGGACGTGCAAAAAATCTACCTCAAAAAAATCGTTTTGATTCGGCTGGTGCTTTGCTTGTCAATGGAGGTTTGCAGTTTTGGGTTACGATGCTAGGAGGGATTTTTGGAATAAGTCAGTTTTTTGAGTTGGATAATTTTCTTACTTTTTTGCTTTTTGCTTTTTGGGTTTTGCTGTATTTATTGGGATTGTTTTTTTATAAAAAATGCTCGTCGGTGGAGGTTGTTGTGGAAAAATCGCTCGTGAGGACACAAGCAACGGAGGAGAAAAACAAAAATAGAATTGTCAGACACTTTCAAAGTGTCAGACAATTAAGAATAATAAATGAAATCATAATTTGGCTACAAAAAAACCTCTATTTCGCTAGTCAGTATTCTCAAAAAGACATTCTCACAACTACTTTTTTTGCTTTGCTTCGGTATGGAGTTTTTTTAGTTCAGATGATTTTGATATTTAAAGCTGCTAATTTTGTGCTTTCTACTGAAAAAATAATTGTGGGTTCTAGTCTTTTATTTGCTGCAAAATCGGTTTTGCCTGTGGGAGGTTTTTTGGTTGGACTTAGTGTGAGAGAAGCGACGGCTCTTTATTTTTTTGATTCTTTGGGAGAAGAAAAAGTTGTAACCATTACATTTTTACTTTGGATTATCAATATTGGAATTCCTGTTTTGGTGGGTTCGGTTTTGCTTTTGAAGAATAAATCAAAAACGGTATAATATTTTATTGAACACAGAGTTACAGAGAACACAGAGGAATACAAAATACACTTTGAAATACCATTTATTAGATTTTTAAAAATCATCTAAAACCAATTTTTCTGCCCAGTTTAATTCCTTTGGTAATTCTTGATTTGAAAATTCTATATGAATTACTCGCCTTTGTTTGTCATTTGTTGTTCTCTTCGAACTATGTAAAAGCAACGGTTTCATGAGCATTATTCCTCCTTTTTCAACATCACAAATTGTTTCTGATTCTGTTTTCCAGTCTATATTTTGAGGTTTGTAGGTTTTTTTGAGATGAGATTTTGGAATAACTCTCAATGCTCCATTATTTTCATCTGTTTTGTCAAGATGAATACGAACTGTAATTATATTTTCTAGAATCTGTAAAGGAGGCTGAACAGCAAATTGATTTTGTTTGACAGTCCAATAATTAAAACCTTCTAATTCTGTTTTTTTATCTACCGAAATAGTCAAGTCTTGATGATAAGGAACATACCAATTCGAATTTTGAGGTTTATCAAAATAAATACTTTTGACAACAAAAAAGTTATTTCCAGCGAATTTTTGAAGGATTGATTTGAGTTTTTTTGTAAAAATCAAATTATTAATTTCTGGATTTTCTTTTAAAAATTGACGAATTGCAAACAAATCTACAGACTTTCTGACGGTACTTTTTGATGTATCTATCTCATCTATACAGGCACTTATTTTTTCTATTTCATCAGAAGAGTAAATATTTGGAAGAATGGTAAATCCATTTTCTAAAAGTTCCTTTTTATGTTTACTTACATTTTTCATTTAACTATGTTTTTTTGTTCTAAAAACTCATTCAAGTCATTATTTTTTACTTCAAAATGTGCTTTTTGATAAAACTCTTTTCTGCTTTCCCATTTATTAGAAATGAGTTGATGTAATTCTTCAAAAGAAGTGGCTGTTTTGAAAAGTGGACGATTATCTTGCTGTACCCTTTGAGCTTCAAAAGTTCGTTTTGCTAAGGTTTTAATTTCTACATTTAGAAAACAAACAGTTCCATTTTCTTTCATTTTCTCCAAATTATCAAAAAAACAAGGCGTTCCTCCACCTGTGGCAAGAATAGTTTTTTCTAAATTGAAGGTTGTTTGAAGAGCTTGTTTTTCTAATTTTCTAAAAAAATCTTCTCCTTTTTGTTCAAAAATTTGTGGAATGGTAGCCTTATTTTTTTCTTCTATCAACACATCTAAATCTAAAAAATTATAATTCAGTTTTTGAGCTAAAAGCCTTCCAAAAGTAGATTTGCCCGAAGATGGCATTCCAATAAGATAAATAAGTGTATTTTTCATAAAAAATAAAAGTTGTACGTTTGTCCTAGTCAAAAACTCAGCTTGATAAATTAAATTGCTATGTTTTTTCTGATGTAGAAAAATAATAAAAATATTTTTACTAAACTACTCACAAATTTTAAGAAAATGAGGGGGTTTGTTTTTAGTGAAAAATATATTTGTAATCAAATTGACAAAGAACCAATATAGTTTGTATATAGATTTGGTATAACGAAAGATTATTTTTTTCTTTGAATAAATTTATATAGATTGTACTGTTAATATCTATTTTTTACAATCCTTTTCTTAAAAAAATAAAAATAAATTAAGTAGATTAGAAATAAGTTTATTAACTAATTTATTTTCTTTTACATTTATAATTTTTATATATTATTGTTTAGTAAGTAAAATCTATTCAATCATTTATAATTAGTTTTTTGCTCATTTAATTATTTTAGACTTTAATCAGAATTAAATTTATTCGTATGGCAGATAAAAAATATTATGCAGTAATGTTGATTGACGACAATGAAATCGACAATCTCATCAATCAAAAAATGATTCAGACGGCAGAAATTTGTGATAAAATCTATACACACTCGGGTGCAAAAAGTGCGATTGAATTTTTACGTAATGTAGAAAAAATTGCACAAGATATGCCTGACAATAAGGTTCTTCCACAAATTATCTTTTTAGATATTGATATGCCACTCATGGATGGTTTTCAGTTCTTAGATCAATTCAATACACTTTCAGACTTTACTCAAAATTATTGCAAAATTGTAATGCTTACCTCTTCTATCAATCCGAAAGATATGAGTAAAGCCAAAAATTATAATTTTGTGCGTAAGTACATCAACAAACCTCTTACACACGAAACATTGCGAGAATTAGAAGTATAAAGAAAAATAGTGTAAATATTCTATTTCAAAAATGATACAATAAACTGTTTTTTTAGATTACCCTTTTATGTAGTCAAAAAAACAGTTTTTGTTGTTTATTTATCGTCATAAAACTAAAAACTTCCTCACTACCTTTAATTTTTCATGCACATACAATTATTTACAGGTGATGCTATACAGCCTTATATTCGCAACTTAGCAGCACTTAGAATTGAGGTATTTAAAGAATATCCTTATTTATACAATGGAGATTTTGATTACGAACAAGCAACATGAGTGACATTTTAAGTATTTGATTTTCAGTTGCAGCGCAACGTAACCTTTGTAAGTAGTCAGACAAAATTATCGTAACAACTTTCCTTTATGGTAAAATCAATTTTGTATTCTTCACTATTGTAATTTTTTAGAATGTTTTTTATAGC